>JAUXCI010000096.1 GCA_030618945.1 Flavobacteriaceae bacterium | reverse complement strand
TGTCCCTGGAAAATTCAACCTGGCTAAGCCCGCTTTGTTGCCATTGTTCAACAAGGGATAACATTATGCTATTCTTTTCTTCTCTGCTCATAATAATTATTTGGGGGCAAAGATCACAAGGTTAGATCAAGTAGGCAAGATGTCCGTGGCCGAAGGGATACTAATAACGAGGGACTTTTTATAATCTCAACCCTGGAGCCTAAAGAATACCAGCATTTTATTGATTTCAATCTAACTATTGTTGATGGAGTAGTAACATATATAGCAGTAAAACAATATGTTAAAGTAAAATGCAAAACATCTGCACAGATAGATCGCAGTTTTGCCGGTGAAAATATAAATAAGAAAAGTCATGAACAGCACACTTTTAGAATCAACTGATTACCATATGCTTCTTCAAACCACAGAATGGGCTACCAAAAGACTTGCCATCTTGAAAAGGGACGGCAACAAATGTGTGAATTGTGGGTCAAAAAGAATACTTCAGGTGCATCACAAGCAGTATCATACATTTAAAGTAAACGGTGAAAGAAAATTGCCCTGGGACTATGATGACAAGTATCTTGTAACACTTTGCGACAGCTGTCATGGAAGAGGACACAGAAAATTTAGAATACCAGTTTTTAATATTTAATAATTAACAAATAAAATCAAATTATCATGGGAAAATTTATGAGATTCTTAGGATTGGAAAAATCAAGTAACGGAAGCGGAAATGAAACAGATGTTTTAACAGTAGACCCTGTTGAAAATGGAGTAGCTGTTGATGAAAACATATTTGTCGACAACAACCCACCGGCTAACTATGTTACAAAAACGGCATCCTCCGGCAAATTAATGACGTTTTTTAACCAGGATTTCCGAACACAGGGGTTCCGGGAAGGATATGCGAACCATTCAAAAGAACGAATGACAGATTCATTAAATAAGATCAAAGCAGATTTCAGGTTTGAAATGGATCAGCTTATTGGTGAGAAGAAGGCTGAGATTTTAAAGCTGGGGCAAAATCGGATTGAGATTGACGGTATTTCAGCAGAGACAGTTAGCAAAATTGATATGCAGCTAAAACATATCGATGATCAGCTTACTGAACTGGAAAGTCAGAAAGCCCTGTCAGCAGAAGACGAAGGCTGGATAATGAAAGCTCTGCGAGAATTCCAGATCGGATATGCAAATGGCACCAAGGCCTACCACGATGAGAATAAATTTTTGGGATTTAATGAATTGTTTAACTAATAAGTAAAGAGATGACAAAATTTAGTTGTTTTATAACCGGAGAGGACCACAACCTTCTTAGATCTGATACCCCAAAAAGTAAACAAAAAGTTGCTGCACTCACTACAGCACTTTTTGTGCCTGTTGCCTTTTGGTTTATTTCTACCTTTTTGTTGACCTATCATGTTTTGGGTGAACCTTTATGGATCGCTTTGAGCGCGGGACTCATTTCTTCTTTCTTTATTTTTCTGATCGAAAGAATAATAATCATGTCCAACGGATCAAAAGCCATGATCATTTTCAGAGTTTTAGTTGGATTTGTGATTGCAGCACTTGGCTCACTGAGTATTGATGAGGTATTGTTCAAAGCTGATGTTGATCAACAATTAGTAGTATTAGAGCAAGAAAAAGTTAATGCTGAATTGGAAGTGATTGATTTAAAGTCGGATGATAAACTCACCCGTATGAACCAGCAGATTGATCAGAAGTACGAGCAATGGCAAACTGCAGTTGGAAAGGTTCAGTCTGAAGCTGACGGATCATCAGGTAGTGGCCACAGTGGAGTAGGCGATATTACAAAGCTCAAACAACAACACGCTAACAATGCTGAAGGAGATTATCAGGCAGCCCAATCAGAACTCATTAATTTGCAGAATCAAATTGCAGCTGACAAGCAAGGTGCCAAAACTAAGATTGAAGAATCGTTTAGTCAGCATGCTTTACTTCATCGTATACAGGCTTTATTTGATTTAATTCTCACTAATAATTATATGCTTACTGCCTACATCTTTTTTACAGTTCTATTTCTTGCCATGGAGTTTCTGGTTGTTTTTCTAAAAGTGGCTTTACCTAAGACGAATTATGAACGCCGAAAAGATGCTATGGAAGTAGTAGGAGAGCGTCGGATCAATAGGTTGATATCACATGATGAACTGGTTTATCAACCTGATCAGGCCAATCCAAAAGTAAAAAAAGCAAATAGAGTTCTGGAGGGTATAAGCACTAATTCAATATTGTTCTAAAGTATATTCTAATTATTGTCTGGTAAGGAATAATAGTCGTTTGAAAAGCTTAATTTTGAATATAGATACCTAAAAGTAAAGGCTCATTATTAGAAGAATGAACAAAAAAGACAACATTCAGGAAAAGTTTAATGATGAGTTGGACAACCTCCTGCTTGACTTTGTCAATACAAAACTGGAACTTTACAACAAACTCTCCGAAGACAAAGTCAATGCCACCTTCAAAAGGATGTGGTTCAATGAATTGTATGACAGGAGGGTGAGGGGGATAATTTAAAAGAAACAAATCAAGATTATGATAAATAGAATTGGATTTAAAAATGTAAGGGTATTTAAGGAGCAGCAATGGTTTGACCTTGCTCCCCTCACAGTACTAACAGGAGCAAACAATACGGGCAAAAGCACAATTCAAAAAATGTTGATCTTACTAATGAATAGTTTTACTAAAGATAATAAAGGGAAGTTAGATATTGAACATCTACGCTTTACGGGAGATGTTGAAGAAAAGATAGGAGGCTTTAATACGAATGTAACTTATAATTCCGATACATCAAATGAACTGAGCTTTTCAGTCGAGATTAATGATAAACTTTACGGAGATCTTGATTGCTTCTTAACTTATTCCAGATCAAAGTCCGGTCATGGTCGATTATCTAAAATAGATCTGAAAAAGAAAGATGATCAAGTAATGACCTTTGAATGTTTGCCCCTGAAAAATACTTTTTCAAAAGAACAGTTAAAAAAAATTCAAATTAGACATTTCGTTAAAGCGTATTCAGACAAGAAAGTATGGAGATGCTTTGATCTTGAAAACAATTTCAATAATGTGGTCGGTTACTTAAGGCAATTTTTAATTGAAGCAAAGAATAAGGGATACGAACAAGATATGATGATTGATATTGATTCTAAATCATCCTTAAATAGAGAACTTAATAAACAGGAAAAGGACTTTTTGGCGGGTTATGAAAAGAAAGGAGCAGAATTTAATAGTTCTAGGGCTCAAGGTGAAAAAGATATGTTAATGGATGCTGGCATCCCACTGCCGGAATGGAATATTTGGGATAGCAAGGGTGATAATTTCTGGCCATTTGATAAGCAAGCAAAAGAGATTAGTGAAATTTTCCATCAGCCTGAAAAATCATTGCTCATCGCCAGCAGACTAAGTGAACTCATTTTAGGGCAAAAGGATTTGCTTAATTCTGATGTTACAGGTGATGAAGAACTTTCGATCATAAAAAAAGATCTGGTTGATAATAATATTTTTACAAAAGAACAATTTATTGACTCTTATATTGTATTTGAACATAGGTTCCTTGTTAGCATATTACTAATGCTCAACTCAAATCAGTTAGTTCAGGATGAATATGTAAATGATGTTTTGCATGCAACTACTTTTTATGAGTTTTTTGACCCTAAGGAATTGAAAAACCATGAAATTCAAAATGCTTTAATAAACCATTTTAAAATATATAAAAATGAAGTAATTGAGAGAATTATTAGTGATGAAATTCAAGGGTATACACCGGAAGAATATACAACACAGAGACAGCCATCTTTTATTGAGCCTGATAAGAGAAGAATCAAAACAATAAATAGAACAGAGAGTAAGAGTTATGATGAAAGAATAGCTACTCCTTTTGCGTTGAGTTATAAATTCCTCTCAAAATATTGGTTTCAACCAATTATATCAACAGTTAATGAGTTGAATGCCTTCATCAGTAGGCTTACATTTTCACTACAAATCCAAAATAAAGGTACAAAAAGACATTATCTGAATAGTGATGCAAGTAATAAAGAATCCATATTCTTTGAAGCAGGTAAAAAATATATTGAAAATTATTCCAGTTTTGGTGAATCAAAAGATAAATTTATCAAAAAATGGTTAGGGTTTGATGGAGGAGGCTTTAACTTAGCTGATGATCTTGTCATTCGAAAAATTATGACTCAGGGAAAAAATAATATTTCTGAGTTTATTGGTGTATCTTATTATCTAAAGAAAAATGACCTGGAGTATCAACTGGCGGATAACGGATATGGAGTTAATTATCTTATTATGTTGCTGTTGCAAATTGTTCTATCTAAGGGCTCCTCTAATCGTTACCCAATCATAGTGCTCGAAGAACCTGAAACAAATCTCCATCCAAACTATCAGCAAAAACTTGCTGATCTACTTGTTGATGCAATGAATACCCTAGGAATACTTTTTATTGTTGAGACTCATAGTGAGTATTTGATCAGGAAGCTTCAAATACTTACTAAAAATAATGTATTGAAGCCAGCCGAAGTCAACATCTATTATTTCAAGAATCCTGAAGAAATGTCTGAGCTTGTCGAACAGGTAAGGCTTTTAAAAATACTTGATGATGGTAAGATGGAGGGTGAGTTTGGCCCGGAGTTTCTGGATATGGCAACAAGACTTACCATGGATTTGCTAAGAATAAAAAATCATAATTGAGATGCTTAGGACAATTCTTGATTTTGATATTTTTAGAGACTTTCTTCAAAATAAACCAAAAGATATTATTGAGGGAGGAAAACAGGATGACATTGATTTCTGGAACAACTTGTGGTCTTTTTTTTATTCCAACAGTATTCTTACATTGGTTAATGTCCCTGAAATAGATAAGCTTAAGGGAAAGGAAATTGACTATTTGACGCTATTCAATGCGAAGTATAGTGTGAATAATTCAATGGAATGGAATGAAAAATTCTCACATCCAAAAAAATTCATTATCCCTAAGAGGTATCATCATCAGTCGGTATTTTTTCTTGCTGATACCATAGAGTGCCATGAGAAATATGAAAGAAATAATGGATTCCTCTTTGCATTTCAAAAGAACTACAGAAAAATTTGGGAGGATTTATCTTTTATTAAAAGAACAACTACACTCCATATAAGGAAAGTAGCAACTGTTGATAAGATGTTTTCTTGGAATAGGTTTGAGCAAAATCTGTTGCCATTTACCGATGTAGTTTTAGTAGATCAGTTTGTGTTCAAAGTAAAAAGTAAGATTAAACAAAACTACGGTAATTTATTAAAATCATTAATAACCAATACACATTTACCATTCAGCCTATTAATTATAACCAATATCAGGGATGATGTAGATCGTTACTTTACAGATAAAGATAACAAAAGACTTTCTATTAAGGAATCCATTGAAAACATTTGGAGGTATCTTGATGAAAATAATTTGATACCTAAGAAAGTTAACTTATCAATTGTTCACTCATCCAAAGAGCATGACAGAAATATTTATTTCAAATATTTCTATTGTGAACTTGGAACTTCCCTTGGATTTTCAGATTCAAATGCAAAAGAAGGCCTAACTGGGAAGCGATCGAAAGTAAGGTTTTTCCCTTACACTGATCCAGATCATTCCGAAGACTCAAGACAAATTATAATTGATTTACACAAAATTGTTCAGGAGAGTGATGAGATGGTTTCAAAAGGCAATAAGAAAAACAGGCTATTGATGCCCGATTAGTATCTGGATAGAGAGTTTTTAAGTTTCTCCTTTATTTGTTCTCTTATTGAATCAGGTGAAATTACAGTTACATCATCACCAAACGACATGATCTGAGATATCAGCTCCCTATTCGGAATTACTTTAATTAAGATTGTGAGATTTTCTTCATTATGTAATGTGGTTTGGGACGAATGAAAGGGTTTTGTGAGAATGTAGGGCGCACGAGCAGGAGAAAAAAGAAGTTTGATATCGATTGGCTCATCTTCAATATTCCTGGTTACTCCTATAACATCATCAAAGTATTCTTCAAAATCAATCTCCAGTTCTTCATATTTTAAATCAACCTCTTTGATTTTCTCGATTCGGTCCAATGGATAATTCGTCAGGCTTTGGAATCCGTCAATATGCCCTATTAAAAACCACCGATTATTGAATTGCTTTAAATAATGGGGATGAAATATGGTAATGATGGATTCGTTCTTGTGAAATGGCTTATAGGTAATTTCGAGCACCTGCTTGTTGATGATAGAATAGTAAAGTTTACCAAGACGATTCAGACCTTCAAGGTAAATGTTCCTACCAAAATCCATCACTTTTCCTCCTGTCTCAAAAAATGATTCTTCCAGACGTGTAACCAATTCATTCATCCACTCGAACTCGTCAAGGGTTGACAACCTGGCCATAACCATTTTTGCCAATTCAATTTGTTCAAGCTCTGTTTTACTGGGAGGTTGATTTAATATTGAATAACTGTGGTCAGAGTAATGATAATAAGCCTTTTTATCTTCACGCGGTTTCTCGATAGGAATAGACCACCCATCCTTGCTTTCCATAAACTTAATGTCATAAAATACCTGACGCCTGCTAAGGCTTGAAATCGAAGGGTCAAAGGCACTCAAATCTTTAAAACATTCTTCAATCAGATCTTCGATGAAGAACTTTCTTCCCGTGTTCCTGAAACACCTGTCCAGGGTCTGATAGCGAATATAGGCGTGTTTGTTTATGGGCATAATAAAAACAATTTTTTGCAAATATAGACAATTGGTCAATTGTGCAAAATGGTTGCACACAAAGAAAATATTTTTGTCGCATAAAAGAAACACAAATGAAAAAATCAACAATTGGAATCTTAGTTCTTGGCGTATTTGCTCTGCTTATTGGCTATTACTTATTCACTAGTGAATATCAACCACCCTTGCATGATAAGGAACGTGTCCAAATATTAACAACAAATGCTTCCGATTCAGCCATTTTCCTTTCAAACGGGCTGATGTATAATGATGCAGACGTACGTTTTCTGCGCCCAGGAGATTCGCTGGAGTTTAGCTATTACCGAGGGAAATTAATAACAACCCGGTTGGTTTATATGAATCCAGATTATTAATAGAGTTTGGCAATAAACAATAGAATTAATATTCACTAAACAAATAAAATGAAAAAGTCAGCCATCATCCTTACCTTAGTTTTTCAACTTTCACTTCTGATCGGACAAAACTCAGACACAAACGCTACAGGCAACTGGAGCACCAGGACAATCAATGAGTCCATGACTCACTATTATTCACACGGCACAACAGTTTGGGGCCATCAGTTTGGGTTTTTAAAGTGGGCTGAAAAATGTGCTGCAGATCAGTTGCTGATTTCATGGTCATCTTACATGCGTGACTCAACCTTTGTTTGGGATGGCATGGTCATTCCTGTACGATTGACAGCAGGTGATATAACGACCAGCTATACAATGCAAGTTATTGCTTCCAAAAAATATTCGGAATCACTTACTGTGTTGTATATGGTTACTGATGAGCCAACAAAAGAACTACTCGGTCACGTACAATTAACCGATAGTATAACTGTCGAGTTGATGCCTTACCAGGTTTTTGAAAACCAATTCGATGTTTTACAAGATATTTTTAGCCTTCACGGCTTAACTGAAAGCAGGGCTGAAGCCTTGAAGTTATGTAATAAACAAAAATAAATATGAAAAAGAAAATGAATAATTGTTTAAATGTAAAGGCAGGTATTAATTCAGCACATTGGGTAAAATGGCTAGCCGGAATAGTTGTGTTTTTATCCATCAATTTATCTGTTTCCGGGCAGGATACTGCAAGAATTTATGTTGCACTTTGGGATAGTCCTGCTGCTGAAGATCTTTACTGCGGTAAGAAGTATGGAATCAATACATTTTTTGAAAATGATCCTGACTGGTATAAAGTGGAAAGCAATACTGGATCAGGCCCGATTAAAGAAAAGGTGATTTTCTACAACCGGGAAAAGGATATTTACATGGAGGCGTTTGCTTATCACTCTGATAGTATTACAAGCGCGATTAAGGAATTTATCTCGGCGGCATATATAGCGCCAAAAGAAGAACTTTTGATTTATGTTGGTCACGATGGCTTAATGGATTTTTATCCCAATTTAAAACCTTCTACCAATAAATGTGATGTGATGGTATTTTCCTGTGTTAGCGACCGTTACTTTTCACCATACCTCAATATGAAATTATCTACCTACACCTTTATGGCCCCGGAAGCCTATGCTGTGATGGCTGCTATCGAGGCCTGGGCAGACCGAGCCGATGAAACAGAGATCAGGAAAAGTGCAGCTAGGGCTTACGCTCAATATCAAAGGATCACCGAATCGCAAGCGGAATCAACCTTCCTTAATCAATAGGTTGAAAAAATAGATAAGTATCATGAAGAAAATAATAATAATTACCCTCACATTAATTAGTGGCGTTCTTCTGCAAGCCCAGGAAAAGAATACCAAAGTGATCATCAAAAATATCGGAAACCTGGAGATAGAATTAGATTTCAAAACGAATTCAATCGCAGTCCAAAACGATGGGAATATAGTTCTGGAAGAAGGCTGTACCTCCATGTGTGATTTATATATAGCCACTACCTACCGGGTTAGATATTCCGGATATGATTGAGTAATTGAACCAAATGAAACCTTAGTAACACTTAAAGATGCTTTTGAAAAAGACTTCCAGTATTCATTCATACCAATTGGAGTAGAACTTAGGTCCTTACTTGATCGCTTGGGTATAAATGCCAAAAAAGATAAGGAAGATTATATTATAGCACCTAATGTTGAAAACAGAAACACACCTGAAAAACAGGCAAGTAAGTGCTTTACGTTTTATTATAAAAAGTTGAAAAGGTGTTATACTCTTCAGCTAAAGCATTTAAGGCAAACCTATATTACTCGGGAAGACATATTTATTAATA
>JAUXCI010000052.1 GCA_030618945.1 Flavobacteriaceae bacterium | reverse complement strand
TATTTGATCGAAGTTATTTTTTACAATTTCAGTTAAATTCATTTTTGAATTTAGTTATACAGAATCAAAATAAATGTATAAAAACTTAATTAATTTTACTGTTAAAACCTGTCATTTTTCTAATCATAGACTGATCAACCAATTTAGAAATAAACTATTGCGCATCCGAGCCGAATTTTCCCATCGAACAACTCACCATTGATTTGGCTTTATGAATCAATGAATTTTTTTCATTTTCTTCAGGGTATCCCATTAAAGAAAGCTTTTCCTTGACCAAGGAAATGATATTTTCACCTGAGATGCCCACTGATATAATTGAGGTATCAAGATCTACTTCAATTTTATCAACTCCATCAATGGTTGAAAGACCTTTTTTTACAGAATTCACACAACCTCCACATTTTAAATTGAAAACTTTAATTTCTTTCACTTCCATTCTTATATTTTTTTAAAACGTCTATTTTGATAATGTCAAACCTTTCGCTTGCCAGTTCAATATCCCTCCGTCAAGATCGTATATTTTTACAAAGCCCATGTCTTCTAATTTCTCGGCAGCATTTGCACTTCTTCTTCCACTCTTGCAATACAAATATACCGTTTTGTTTTTATCAAGTGTTTTGAACTGCGCTTTAAAGTCACTGTCAAAATAATTCATATTCACCGCATTTTCCAGATGGCCCGAAGCGAATTCTTGAGGTGTCCTTACATCAATAAGCAGGATGTCCTTGTTTGCACTATTCAAATCATCAGGAGAAATTAGAGAAATGCTCGCTTGATCAGCATTTGTACCATTCGATTTTACATTCTCTTTTTGACCACAGGCAATAAAGCTTATTAAAACAAAAGTTAGATATAACACCCTGGAATTAATAGTTTTCATTTTAAGTTCTGTTTAATTTCGTTCACAATATTACATAAAAAAAGGGAGCTTTAGACTCCCTTTAACAGTTTCAATATACCTTTATAACAAGGTAGTAGGGCAAACATAATCTGTCATTGGCGTACCAGTTTCCTTAATATCGTTGAAACCACCTCTAACATCCGTTACATTTTCCACACCATTTGCCTTAAAAATAGAGGCTGCCACTAATGAGCGGTAGCCAGTGGCGCAATGTAAAAAGTATTCCTTCTCCGGATTAATTTCTGCATAATTAGAGTTGATGAAGTCAAGCGGAAAGTTTTCCACTCCTACAATATGTTCAGATAAGTATTCAGATTCTTTTCTTACATCCAATGGTTTCTCCATAGTACCTTCCTTTAATTTTTGAGAAAATTCAAGAGCAGACATTGAATTTATTTTATCAACTTCATGTCCGTGATCGACCCAGTTTTTCATGCCTCCAAATAAATAACCCAAAGTATTGTCATAACCTACTCTTGAGAAACGCGTGGCAATTTCATTTACCCTGGTTTCATCTTCAGCAATAAAAATGATCTTTTGATCGATATTTGTTATAAGTGAGCCAACCCATGGAGCAAAACTACCGTCCAATCCAATATACCAGGCTCCTGGAACCGTTCCTTCTTCAGTGTATGTTTCTTTAGCTCGGGTATCAACCACCAAAATGTCTTTTTGTAGACTCATTTCGTGAAAAGTATCAGCATCCAGAGGAGTTGAACCTTGATGTATTACCTCATCAATATTCCTATTAATGGATTTATTCATCCTAACATTATTAGGAAAATATTGAGGCGGAGCCTTTAAACCAGTAGTTACTTCCTTTATAAATTCTTCCTTTGTCATATCAGCCCGAAGCGCATAGTTTGTTTTCTTTTGATTTCCAAGGGTATCAAAAGTTTCGGAGCTCATATTTTTTCCGCAGGCAGATCCTGCACCGTGATTAGGATATACGACGATATCATCCGGGAGGGTCATAATTTTATTTCTTAAAGAATCAAACAGATGACCTGCCAGATCAGCCTGTGTAAGATCCGATTTTACGGCCAGATCCGGACGTCCCACATCGCCAATGAATAAACAATCTCCAGTACACACGTAAGGGGTATTGCCGTTTTCATCAGTTATAAGATAAGAAGATGATTCCATTGTATGTCCGGGCGTATGAAGTAAGGTAATTTTACCATTTCCCAGCGGAAATTCTTCCCCATCCTTGCCATTATATATTTCATATTCTGCCGTAGCATTAGGCCCAAATACTATTTTGGCACCTGTTTTTTGAGCTAAATCGTACTGACCCGAAACAAAATCGGCATGAAAGTGTGTTAGAAAAACATATTTAATCTTTGAATTATTGGCCTCGGCCATTCTAAGATATGGCTCGGTTTCTCTTAAAGGATCAATGATCGCAGCTTCACCATTTGACTCAATATAATAAGCCATTTCCGCAAGACATCCCGTAAACAATTGTTCAACTTTCATAATATATTATTTATTTTTTAGACTTAATTTACTCAAAGTTAGTGATTGAAGGGTTATCATATGTAATAAATGTTACCTTATAATCAATCTTTTTTATCGATTAGATTGTTTTGTATATTCCTGGAAACTGTAGTTTTTAGGTAGATCAAAACAATTTTTTCGGAAACAATCTACAGCTTCCTGTATACTCATAAAGCAATGATCGTACCGTATTTTTTTCATCAATTTAGATTTGGCCATGGCATCTCGAACCGGTCCTTTTAATCCAGAAAATGTCATTTCTATACTTTGTGAAGTCAGATCATTATGTATTTCTTCTAAGGCGTAAATGGCGCTACTATCCAGTGCATTTAAACTTTCACCATCGATAATGATCATTTTAAGGGAAGAGCCTTTCTCGTTTTCAAATTTTTTAAGTTTATCCTTAAAATAAGTGGTATTGGCAAAATGTAACTGTGCATCAAATCGAATGATTAAAAGTTCTTTATCAATTATTAAATCATTAAATCTTTTTACATTTCTGTAAAAATGAGTTCCCGGAACTTGCCCAAGAACAGCGATATGTGGCTTTGTTGATTTATAAATCAACATAACCAAAGATATAATGATGCCTGCTAAAATTCCTTCTTTTATACCCACAAAAAGGGTTATTATCAAAGTGCTATTCAAAATAATCAGGTCTCTTATATTAAAAGAAAGTAAGTTTTTGGGCATAGAAAAATCTAGCAAACTATAGGCGGCAGCAATAATAATTCCAGCCAATACCGCTTCTGGTAAGAAATAAAAAGTAGGTGTTAAAAACAAAAGGCTTAAAGCAATAATGGCTGCGGCGAATAATGATGCTAAGGGAGTCTTGGCTCCCGATTGATCATTTACAGCGGTTCTTGCAAATCCGGCGGTCGCAGGAAAGGTTTGAAAAAAAGATCCTATCATATTTCCAAATCCAAGGGCAATCAATTCTTTATTGGGCCGTATTCTGTAATTGTTATGCTTAACCTCAATTGATTTACCAATTGAGATTGCTTCCATAAACCCAATAAGACCAAGTGTTAATGCCAGGCCAGAAAGCTCTTCCATAAGACCTCTGTCAAAAGAAGGAATTGAGAAACTTGGTAAGCCACGTGGTATTTCGCCCAATACCGCTACACCTTTGGATTCAAATCCGAAAAAATAAACTGAAAGTATACTTAAAATAACTACAATTAAAGAAGCTGGAATTTTTTTATTAAAGTTTTTAAGGATCAATATAGTTGCAATGGTTAATATTCCGAGCAAGAAAGACAGCCAATGAATATGCTCAACTTCATTCCATATTTCTATTACAATTGTTTGTACCTGATTACTTCTGTCAAGACCAACACCCAAAAGATTCCCAAGCTGATTTAATGCAATAATAATCGCAGAACCTGAGGTAAAACCACTAATCACAGGTCTTGATAAAAAATTAACCAGAAATCCCAGATGAAAAATTCCGAAAAGGAACTGAAAAAACCCCACCATAAACGCCAGTAAAATTGCGAGAACTATAAAATGTTCCGTTCCCATTGCAGCCAGCAAACCAATTCCCGAAGCTACTATCAACGAATCCATTGCTGCCGGACCAACTGCAAGTTGCCGTGATGTACCTAAAAATGCGTATACTATTTGTGGTATCAGGGCCGTATAAAGGCCATAAATAGGGGGAAGCCCTGCAATTATGGCATAGGCAATACCTTGTGGGATGAGAATGACCCCAACTGTAAGTCCGGCATATAAATCACCTTTAAGCCAGGATTTTTTATAGTTGGGTAGCCACTGTAAAATGGGGACATGTTTTTTTATATTCATAAATTATATGAAATAAATACTTAGATTTTGAATTAATTGATTTTTTTAAGATTGGTCACACTCATTAAAGATACGGACTTTACAGTTGGCGCAAATGTCCTTATCAAGCTTTTTATATAGAGCGCTAATCGCGTGAGGTTTATCTGTATAGAAATTTTCTTCACCAATTTGTTCTCTAAAGCCACCTTTTGTTAAGATTTTTTGACTTACGATTTTTAGACCGCTAAAATAGATTCCTCCACCTCTTTTCTGCCATTTTTTAGCCTCATAAGCAAGCCAGGATGCACCGGCCAAGTCTATAAAATTTATTCCTCTGGCTATTACCAAAACGTGTTTTACATCTCCTTCTTCATAAAGGGTGTTAAAAAATTCAGAAACCACTTCTAGGGCTCCAAAATAAATGGAACCATCTATTCTGATAATTTTTAATTGAGGACATTCCTTGGATTCCGAATCTCTGATAATGTTTATAAAACGATGCAATTTGTTTATACCTAAAATAGCAATATTTGGCTTGGCAGTTTTTTCCAAATAGAAAAACAAGGATAATCCAATACCGGAAAATAATGCGGTTTCCAATTCGAAAAACAAAGCACCAAAAAGAGTCGTACTTAATACAATAAGTTCCCTACCACTGCTTTTTATCACTTGGCGAATATGATGGAAATCAATAAGATTATACCCTACGAGAAGTATGATACCGCCCATGGCTGATTTTGGTAAAAAAGAAGCATAATTAGAAAATAAAAGCAAGACAATCATTAAAAAAACCGCTGCAAAAATTGCCGATAAAGGGGTTTTGGCTCCCGCCTGATAATTTACCCCTGAGCGCGTAAACGATCCGGACCCCATATAACTAGAAAAGAAACTTGCAATTAAATTTGAAAGTCCTTGCCCTTTGAATTCCTGAGAAGCATCAATTCTCTGATTTGAAGCTAAGGCGATTGATCTGGCTATGGCTACAGCTTCTATTAGTCCTAGTAAAGCTAATGTTAAAGCTCCACCACTTAGTTTTCGAACATTGATCAAACTTATATCAGGAATGCGAAACGGAGGGAGATTTGACGGAATTTTACCTACATTTTCAATTCCATTTGCTTCTCCACCCAATAATATGGCTAATACACTTCCCAAAACCATGGCAATGAGCATATAAAATTTTGAAAGAGGTTTAACAAACTTCTTTATTAAAATGGCTATGATCAACGTACTTATTGCTACAATAAATACATACCAGTTGGTCTGGTCGATATTCAAAACAATGGTTTTTAGAATGTCATAAAAGGAGCTTCCTCTAGGCATTTCCAAACCAAAAACGTGTTTAAGTTGCTTAAAACCAATCAAAACACCAGCACCAGCAGTAAAACCAATTATTACAGAATGCGACACAAAATTGACTAGTTTACCCATTCTGGCAAGCCCCATGGCAAGTTGAATGACCCCTGCCATAAAAGTAAGTACCAGGGTCAATGCAATATAGCTTTCCAAATCATTTGTGACATCAGCTAGTTCACTTACAGTGGCAAATACTACTATTGAAATAGCCGTAGTAGGGCCCGATATTAGATGATAGGAAGACCCAAAAAGAGCTGCAATAATAGGGGTTATCATGGCTGTATAAAAACCATAGACAGGAGGTAGGCCAGCAATTATAGCAAATGCTACGGCTTGTGGAATCACGATTATGGTTCCGGTTAAGCCCGCAACTAAATCATCTTTCCAAGATTTTTTTGCAAGAGGTAACCATGTTAAAAAAGGAAATATTTTGAATAGCATCAATTAATTATAGAATTCCCCATAAATAAAAATACACAAAATTGAGCCATCAATTTTATTCAAGCGCAACTATTTTTATTTATGGAGAGAACAAATTTTAACTTTCCTGATTTTAGCAATGAGATGAATTGCTAAATATTTTCCTCATCAAATAATTTGATTAACTCATCACTGGAAGGTTTTGGTGCACTAGCACTTACAATATTTCCATTTGGATCGATCAAAATAAATCGAGGAATACCATTAATTTTATAATCTCTTATAAATTCAGACTGCCACGCTTCAGGTGCGAATAATTGAATTCCTCCGAGTTCTTTTTCTTCAATCATTTTTCTCCAATTTTCATTGGCCTTTTCCCATGAACCATTTCTTTTCGGGTCATCTACGGAAATACTTACGAACTCGATATTTTTTCCATGATATTTTTTCTCTACTTCTTTTAAGGAGGGAATTTCAGCTTTGCATGGTCCACACCAGGTAGCCCAAACGTCAATATATACATATTTTCCTTTTAGATCCGACAATGAAGTTTTTTTACCATTATAATTTTCATATGCAGAAAAAGTAGGAGACAAGCCTCCTTTAGGAAGTTCTCTTTTCAATGCCAACAGATCAGCGAGGTAGTTTTTATAGGAATTTAACATTGGGTCAATACTCTTTAACCCGCTGTTAGTAATGGAAGTATCGATGTTTTTATCAGAATTATAAAAAGCGGTTAACTCATTTTTAATTTCAATAAATTTTGCATCTAATTCCAAGGAATCTAACTTCTTTAAACTATCAATATCTAATATTTTTTCTTGTAACAAAGATTTTCGTGCCAAAAAGTTACTGTTTTCGGCTCCTGTTCCAACAAAGGTCACAGATTCGTCAAACATTTTGGTATCTAAGCTTATATCAAGGTCATAACCGTTTTTTAAGAAAACCGAAGTGGATTCATTTCCGTCATAAAGTGAATATACACCTGAGTCTACTTTTAAAGTATCACTAAATGTACCATCACTATTTACACGAATGGTTTTTGAATAAGTACGGCTTCTGATAACCAATGAATCACTGCTTTTATCGATGATTTTTCCGGACAAAGAAACAAAATCTTTAGGTTCATTTTTACATGAGACAATTGCCATAGCAGCAACAAATAATACAATATTTTTCATTTTCAATTTTTAATAATAATTAACGGTGCCAAATATAAAATATAATACTTTTATAATAGCTATTATTTATCATTGTCTTTAATATAATAGGTTGAATCATCGGGTCTAAACGCACGATTGAACCATAAAGGCCTCCTTTCTCCATTTGGACCCGGAGCTGGACGCGTCATTGCTAACCATTCTTTATAAATTTCATGAGATTTATTGGTGTCAACAAAAATATCACCATATTTTTCGTCCTTAGCAGGCTTCTCAATTCGCACACGTTGATGCCAGCAATGCATACCGCTAATTGGATCAGGATGCACAGCATGTGTGATGTTTTGATGTACCCCGCCATCTTTCCAAAAAATTCGTTTAGAATCTTTATCAGAAGATTCAAATGGTTTGATACCTGAAATAGTATTCATTTTCCAAGCGCCTTTACCATCGCCTTCAATCTTAACTGTATTTGTGGCCCAACGGTTTCCAATTTTATCCTGTGGTCTGCGCCAGCGTCCAATGTGATGTGAACAAGCTACCACTCCTGGCTTCATACTTTGCGTTACCCATACTTTATCAATAAAATAGCCGATATCTGTATTTAGTTTTACCAAATCACCCGTTTGGAACCCCCATTTTTTAGCATCATCAGGATGCATCCAAATTGGGTTTCTATTTGAAATTTCAACCAACCATTTTGCATTTCCAGAACGAGAATGGATTAATGTTGGTAACCTAAATGTAGGAACCAAAACATATTCCCCTTTTGATTTATCCAAATTGTCATTATGAATATGGCTTTTGATATATTTTGGAGTTGCATATTCAGGCCATTTCCAATCTACCATAGTCTGTGAGTAAAACTCATTTTTTCGCGATGGTGTCGGGAAGCCTACACAGGGCTTTCCTTCAATCATAACTCCGATAGCTTTTCCGTTTTTGGAAATCACATCAGTTTCCGGGTCAACTTTTGAATCTTTTAACTGTTCCGCTGAAAGTTCATTTTCATTTACTTTATAGGATTCTCCTTTTTCAATTTCAAAAGCGCCATATTTTTGCATGTACTGCAATTCGGTTATTCCTTCAGTTTTCGCTTTTTCCGGAAGGCCTTTTACGCGTTCAAAAATGTATTGGTAATATTCATCAATGTTTATTTTTTCTCCTAGACGGTATGGCGATTCAAAATGTTTACGAATACCCATACTACCATCAGGATCAATTCTCCATGACAATTCAATAAAGAATTCATCTTCTTCCCAAACTTCCCCCGGATTTGATTCATAAGTTAATTTTACAGGCTTCCCATTTCTTCTAGCTGCTTCGCGCAATACTGGTTGACGGAAGGCAATCCAAGTTCCACCATGAGTAGCATAACTGTTTAAATCATGGCGTTCAGAAGCCAAGCCCATTGGCAATACAAAATCAGCATAAAAAGCAGTTTCATTCCAAGTGGGAGTTAAGGCTGCATGCAATCCAAATTTGCTTTCATCCGCAAGCATTTCCATCCAGGTAAATCCATCAGGATATGTCCAGACCGGGTTAAATACTCGTGTAAAATAAACATCCATTTTTCCTCTTCCTTCTTTTAAGAAATGTGGCAATAACTGACTCATTTCAAAAAATGACATTGGATATTCTTTTGGAAAATGCAATTCATTCCATTTCTTTTGAGGTTTTGGTGGATTTGGCTGTGTTGGTTTGAACTTATTCCAAGAATTTGGTGAGGTCCCACCTTTTGCGCCAACAGCACCAGTTAGGACTGTCAAGAAATGTAAACAACGGGCAACTGCCCAACCACCAAGGTTTGAGGCTCCTGCTGCACGCCAGTTATGAGAGGCAAAACGTTCTCCAGCTTCTCCAATTTTATGAGCAATCTCAACAATCATTTCAGCTTTTACTCCTGATTCCTTTTCAGCATATTCAGGCGTAAACTCTTTGTACTCTTCAATCATTGCAGCGATGTAATTCTCGAAGGTAATTTCTTTATCAGCGTGTCTGGCTTTTAAATATTCTTTCCAGTTCGTCCAGTTTTCCAAATACTTTCTATTGTACAATCCCTCCTGTAAAATAATCAAGGCCATAGCCAATAAAACAGCAGCTTCGGTACCCGGATATGAAGGCAACCAATAATCAGACATACTTGCAGTATTAGATAGTCGAGGATCCATAGTTGCTAACTTGGCCCCTTTCATTTTACCTTCAATAATACGTTGTGCATGCGGGTTAAAATAATGCCCGGATTCTAAATGAGCAGAAACTAATAAAATGAATTTTGCCTCTGCATGATCAGGTGATGGGCGATCATAGCCGTACCATAAATTGTATCCAAAACGCGCTCCGGAAGAACAAATATTAGTATGTGAATTATGTCCATCAATTCCCCAGCCTTGTAAAATCCAGTTCATAAATTTTTCCTTCCCCGGTCTTCCAACATGGTAGGCAATTTCATTATGACGCTCCTCTAAAATAGCTTTTCGAATTCTATTTGCTATGGTATCTAATACTTCGTCCCAAGAAACACGTTCCCATTCTCCATCACCTCTTTTCCCTTTTCTTTTTAAAGGAAATAATATGCGATCAGGATCAGTAATTTGATTGATAGTTGCAGGTCCTTTGGCGCAGTTTCTACCCCTGCTGCCAGGATGATGTGGATTTCCTTCAAATTTTTTAACCTCTTGCGTTTCTTTGTCAATAAAGGCTGTTAATCCACAAGCACTTTCACAATTAAAACACGTCGTTGGAATTATTTGATAGGTTTTCTTTTCTTTTTTAGGCCAAGCTTTTGGATCGTATTCTACCCAGTTATCCCACTTTTCAGGAGGTGGAAAATTCTCGTATAATTGAGCAACTTGTTCGTCGGTAAAATGACGCATATCTTCGTCAAATTCCTGATACCCTTCCTTGTGCAGATTTGGAATCAGTCCAATTTTTTCTGCAATATTTTCTATAAATGATGGTTTCTTATAACCCATGACACTTTTGATTTTAAATTAAGCTAACGGAACTCTTTGAGGTGCTTCCACCCAAATTTTTTCTGTTGCTAGAATTCCTATTAAAACTAACACTGCAGACCCTACTAATAATGGTTCTGAATTTCCAACGATTAAAAACACTAACGGAACGATGTTTCCTACCATTACGGTAACTACCCAAAACAGATTTTTATAACGCCCTTTAGTAATCATTTTAACTACCTTTTTCGCTGAAGTTGTTGGATGTGTTATTGTTAATTCAGTCACCAAAGTGAATAAATTAACTATCAATGCAATGATCAATGTATTTGTTAAGATACTCATCCATTCTTCTTGTCCGAAAATTAATCCTGCTAATACAAAAATTGAAACTCCTGCCATGATACTATGTACGAGCATATGCAATGGTAATGTTGGACTTTGCCAAAAATCACGCCCCTTTGCCTGTGCAAATAAGAAAGCTGTATAAACGGCTAACAATATGGCAAAGGCTGCAGTTACCCATAGTAAAGCGGTTTCGCCAGTCTTTATTTCAAAGAAGGTCATTGCCGCCCAAATACTTATCAGTAATCCAAAAATTGATATAGTATATCCTCCTTTTACCAACCATGAATTCCATTGTGGACGTAATAAAACGTTTAGGAACCTATCTGGCCTGTCTAGATCCATTACTAAGAATAAACCTGTTAAGGCCAAACCTGCCAATGAAATTCCCGCGGACCATAACTTAGCAGTTGCAGAAACTTCAAAGCCTAAAATAATAGCTAAAAATGGAATTAAGAAAGCCCCTGCTGCGATGGCTTTGGTAAACACATAGGCTGAAACTTCCCACCCCCAAAGAATTCCTTTGTCAGGGGTATCATAAACTCTTCGAGCTTTTCCAGTTAACACATCAATATAATTAGGATTTTCTGTATCTTTTCTTTGATATGCCGCCTGAATATCATTATCGATTGTCAATTGCAATAAATCTACATCATCATTACTGTGCAACATTTTTTCAGCAGCTTTGGCGAAATGCCCAACTCCACGTGCTTGTGAATTCCATAAGCCAGGACCTGATTTATCAGTAGCCTCAGGAACTAATGATGCATCATCTCCATCAATATAAAAAAGATTTGGATTTGTTCCTTTTTCCGGTTTTCGAACTTTTACCGCTTGGCGCGCCAATAATTCAGAAATCTCTGTTGCTGGATTATCCATGTCACCAGCGATAATTGCATGTTCAGGACAAACTGAAACACAAGCCGGTTCACGGCCAACATCTATTCTATGCGCACAATAATTACATTTTGCAGCAGTATTGTTATCCGGATCTATATATAAAGCATCATAAGGACAGGCTTGCATACATGATTTACATCCGATGCATCGATTATTATCGAAATCGACAATTCCATCTTCACGCGTGTGTAAAGCTTCAACAGGACAAATCTCTACACAGGGTGCATCACTACAATGATTACAACGCATGACAGAGAAAATTCTCCTGGTATTGGGGAATTCTCCTTTTTCTACTTGTTTTACGTAAGTTCTATTTACTCCTATTGGAACATCATGTTCGCTTTTACAGGCCGTAGTGCAGGCATGACAACCAATACATTTTCTGTTGTCAATAACAAATCCGTATTTCATGGTTTTTTTTTTGAGCTTAAAATAATTGATTTCCTATTTCAAGGAATAAAAACGAGTTCAATTTATGAGGCCCCTGAGGGGCCCAATCAAATTTAATCAAAAACAAGTTTTAACTTGTAACATTAGTTACTTAATTATTACAAAATTTTAAAAGG
>JAUXCI010000291.1 GCA_030618945.1 Flavobacteriaceae bacterium | reverse complement strand
TATTTGTGCTTATTTTATTGCCTGCCTTTTATTATAAACAACGTACTTCAAAGGAAATAATTTAACATTTTTTTAAAATAGTTAGGTATTATTAGTGTTAATTTTGATACTATGTTACAAGTGTTAGATAAAATTTTGGTCCTGATTATTGCCTTGGCATTATTGTTAAGTTCTATGTAGTTTACACAGTGAACACTTGCCATTAGATAATGATTAAAAATCGATAGAAATATATCTTATTGGTATGCGCTTGAAAATAAAAATACTTCTTCGGAAAGTTTTCTGTTAAATTTCTTATTTGTTTTCCAGGCAAGCAGCTACAAATGCCACAAACAAAGGATGTGGATTTAGCACGGTGCTTTTGTATTCAGGATGGTATTGTACTCCAACAAACCATGGGTGAGAGGGAATTTCAACTATTTCTACCAGCCCTGTCTTAGGGTTAAAACCGGTTGATATTAATCCTACTTCTTTTAATTTTTCTAAATAGTCGTTATTGAATTCATACCGATGCCTGTGGCGTTCGCTTATGAGTCGAGTTCCGTAGATATCAAAAGCCTTTGAATTTTTTTCCAATTCGCAATCCCAGGCTCCTAATCGCATTGTGCCTCCTTTTTTGGTGACCATTTTTTGGTCCTCCATGATGTCAATGACAGGGTAGGGTGTACTAACATTCATTTCAGTGGAATTCGCATTTTTAAGTTTGAGGACATTCCTGGCAACTTCAATAACAGCCATTTGCATACCCAGACAAATTCCAAGGAAGGGGATGTTATTTTCTCGAACATACCTAACGGCTTCAATTTTTCCTTCGATACCTCTATCGCCAAATCCTGGAGCAACGATCAGTCCATCAAGGCCTTTCAATTTTTCCCCAACATTGCTTTTTTTTAGCTCCTCTGAATGGATAGGGTGAATGTTGACTTTAATTTGATTATTGGCCCCTGCATGATCCAAGGACTCAAAGATAGACTTGTAGGCATCCTGGAGTTCAATATATTTTCCAACAAGTCCAATTTCAACAGTATTTTTAGGGTTTTTGTAGTTGGAAAGAAATTGATTCCATGCCGTCAATATAGGTTTCTCTTCAGCTTTAAGGCCTAATTTATCAAGAACAACTTTATGAAGACCTTCTGATAGCATTAAATTAGGTACGTCATAAATGGTTTCTGCATCGATGGATTCAATAATCGATTCTTGATCAACACTACAGAATAAAGCCAGTTTTTTTCTAATATCCTTTCCGATATGGTGTTCCGTTCGGCAAACAAGAACGTCAGGACTAATCCCGCTCTGCATCAGCTCTTTTACCGAATGCTGTGTTGGTTTTGTTTTTAATTCTTTTGCTGCGGCCAGATAGGGTATCAAGGTCAAATGAATGACAATAACTTTTTCCTTACCCAAATCCCATTTTAATTGCCTGACCGCTTCAATATAAGGCAATGACTCTATATCTCCTACAGTACCTCCAATCTCCGTAATAACGAGATCGTAATCCCCCGTTTCACCTAAAATCTTAATTCTTCTTTTGATCTCATTAGTAATATGGGGTATGATTTGAACGGTTTTACCTAAATAATCACCCTTTCTTTCCTTGTTGATCACCGTTTGATAGATCCTGCCAGTTGTTACATTATTTGCCTGGGAGGTAGGTATATTTAAAAACCTTTCATAATGCCCAAGATCAAGATCAGTTTCTGCCCCATCATTTGTAACATAACATTCTCCGTGTTCATAAGGGTTTAGGGTTCCGGGGTCAACGTTGATATATGGATCCAATTTTTGAATTGTAACAGAAAACCCACTGGACTGTAACAATTTTGCCAATGAGGCGGCAATGATTCCTTTTCCCAGAGACGAACTAACTCCTCCTGTTACAAAAATATATTTGGTATTTGGCATGGTGCTTAGGTTTGTGTAAAATTACAAAGTCTGCTTACTTTGGCAAGATTTTTCCATTTTTTTATTTTCACAAAAAAAAAGACTGTTATAATTTATAACAGTCTTTTCAAGATTTATGTTTTTCAATTAAAATCAATTGATTATTTCATCACTGGTTTTGAATTTCTTCGACAATACCATTTCTTGATTTTCAAATTTCATATTTTTTATAATGTATTTATCTGAGCTTACACAACTCGCACTTGATCCGCCACAGGAGGCAATACTCGCTGAAGCAAAAATAAAAACTAATAAATAGGCTAACTTTTTCATAGGTTTAATTTTAAGTTTATAATAATCAAGGGAGAGATCCATATATAAACGTAAAAAAAAATTGATTATTGTAAGTCTTCCCAAGTTTTCATTCAGAAAGTTTGTTTAAAGTATATTTTATTAGTTTTTCAACGGCGGCATAAGGATCTTTACTAAAGCTGAGTGTTGACCTGTTTGCTATAATTGCATTCATAGACAAAGCTTTGTGCCCCATTAATTTTGATAAACCATAAATCGCAGAAGTTTCCATTTCTAAATTAGTGATACAAAGCTTATTGAATCTAAAGCTTTCTATTTTTCGGTTCATTTCTTTGTCTTGAACAGCAAGTCTAAGAACCCTTCCTTGTGGACCGTAAAATCCTCCGGAAGTCGCCGTAATTCCGGCAAATATTTCGTCCGAAATTAATTTTCTTTCGAGTTCACCACTATTTTTAATAATATATGGCCTCGACCTTTCTTCGGGATACTGACAATGCTCAATAAAGGCATTCTCCATTTCCGCTTCCATAATGTCTTTAGCACAGTAAAAATGCAGGAGACCATCAAAGCCTAAGCCATATTTTCCAAGAACAATGGAGTCAACCGGAATGTTTTTTTGCAGAGATCCTGAGGTGCCCATACGAACAATTTGAAGGCAGGTATGGTCTTTTTTTATGGTTCTACTGTTTAAGTCAATATTCACAAGAGCATCTAGTTCATTAAGAACGATATCAATATTATCAG
>JAUXCI010000183.1 GCA_030618945.1 Flavobacteriaceae bacterium | reverse complement strand
TGCCGTCTCTTCCTGTGTGTCTGTTCCATGGGTTATAACGATTCCATCAACTTTATCTGTTGCCAATAATTCATTAATTCTATTGGCCAGTTTTAACCAAATCTCGATACTCATATCTTGAGAACCAACATTAGAGATTTGCTCCCCGGTCACGTTGGCGAGATCTTTTATTCCAGGAACCGCAGCAATCATAGTTTCAATTCCTACTTGTCCTGAAGTATATCCAGCTTGAGTACCAGATTCCGCAGATCCTGCAATGGTTCCGCCTGTGGCAAGGATAACTACATTAGGTAAATCTTTGTTTTGTGCAAAGCCAAAGTTCGTTAGGACTACCAACAATATTAGCAAAATGATTCTTTTCAGGTTAAATTGATTTTTCATGGTATAAGATTTAGTTTAATTATTTGTTTTTATAAATTGATTTGTCAAGACCTGTCAAATTCTCTGCCGAAAAAATCTCTTCAATTTGTTTTTCGGTCAAAAGCTTTTGCTCTTTAACCAATTCCATAATGCCTTTTCCTGTTTTCATTGATTCTTTTGCCAATTCATCACCTACATGATGCCCTAGTACAGGATTCAAGGCTGTAACGATACCTATTGTCGTTTCCAAATTTCTTTTATGCACATCTTCATTTACAGTAATTCCATTTATGCATTGGATTCGAAAAGTTCGCATCGTATTAGATAGTATTTTCTGTGATTCAAAAATGGTAAGGCCCACTACTGGTTCATAAGCATTCAATTGTAAATCACCATCTGAAGCAGCGATGTTCACAGTTACATCATTTCCAATAACACGATAGCTCACAAAGGCCATTAACTCGGGTATTACAGGGTTTACCTTTCCTGGCATTATCGAGGATCCTGGTTGGCGAGCTGGAAGATTAATCTCGAAAAGACCATTTCTTGGCCCGGACGATAAATTGATCAAATCATTTGAAATTTTTGAAAGTGTTGTCGCCAGGGTTTTTAAGGCCGAGGAATAAACAACAAACCCTTGTAAACTAGAAGTAGCAGCAATCATGTCATCCGCGTTTCTAACATCGAATCCAGATATTTTTTTCAAATGACCTATGACAAACTTATCGTATCCCTCAGGGGTATTGAGTCCCGTTCCTATGGCTGTTCCACCCATGTTAAGTATCAATAGAGATTTACTTGCATGCTCTATATTGGCAATATCCCATTCTAACATGGCTGCGAAAGAATGAAATTCCTGTCCTACGGTCATCGGCACTGCATCTTGAAACTCGGTTCGCCCCATTTTAACAATATCAATGTACTTATGCCCCAATTTTCTAAAAGAGGATTTTAGTTCAGTGAGCTCCTTTATCAATTTATCATTATGCAGCAACATACCTATTTTTAAGGATGAAGGATAGGTGTCATTGGTAGATTGAGACATGTTAAGATGATCATTGGGAGATATTTGTTTATAATCACCTTTTTGGTATCCGGCTTTTTCTAAGGCAACATTGGCCAAAACTTCATTGGCATTCATATTTGTTGGAGTGCCAGCACCTCCTTGATATAAGTCAATTTGAAACTGATCGAGATATTTTCCAGCAATTAGTTCATTACAGGCTTCTTCTATCGGCTTTAGAATCTCTGCTTCCATTTTCCCGGCATCAGTGTTTGCCTTGGCACAGGCTAATTTGACCATTCCCCAAGCCTTAATAAAATCAGGATAGTCATTGATGTACTGATCTGAAATTTGAAAGTTCTCCATGCCTCTGGCTGCCTGAGCTCCATAATACGCATCAGCAGGGGCTTTTATCTCTCCTAAGAGATCAGTTTCTGTCCTAAATTCCTGAGCGAAATTTACATTTACTACACTTATTAGGCTTAGCAATACTAAGGTCCTTAAAAATTGAATTCCTGTTTTCATTTTGGTTAATATAATTTAGGGGGTTAAATAATTTTTATATAAAATAAGAAATGATCAAGGCTATTACAACCGCTGAAAAGGTTGTAATCAAACCTGGTAGCATAAAACTGTGATTGACTAAATATTTTCCGATTTTTGTAGTACCCGTTTGATCAAAGGAAACACCAGCCAGTATTGTTCCATAGGTTGGTAAAAAGAAAAATCCATTAACGGCTGGATATAATGCTATTAATAATTCTGGAGGCAAATCAAGTGCTACCCCAACGGGCATTAATGTCACTACCGTAGCTGCTTGGCTAAATAGTAAGATAGACAAAACAAACAAACCGATACCAAATACCCATTGATAATCTTGGATAAGGTCTGAAACCCCTTCGATAATCAACATCCTGTTGCCTTCAAAAAAAGAGGACCCCAGCCACGAAATTCCCAAAATAGATATAAGTGCTACGATACCGCTTTTCATTATGCTTCCTCCTACTGTTTTTCCAGGATCCGCTTTGAATAAAATCATTATTAAACCAGCTACAGCAAGCATGATGATCATTATTGCAGGCCCCATATCAATTTTGTCCTGAGTTAATTCACCATTAACTATCCATTCATAAGTTGGCCTTATCTCAGGATACATACCAATTAATACCACTAGCAAGATTGCAACAAAAAATAAAATGGTAGAACCCTTGGCATTTTTCAATTCTAAACCTTTCAGTTTTTTAAGTTCTTCAGCTGGCTTTATTTTTCCTGTTCGGAGTTTTTCTTGGTAAACAGGATCTTTATCCAGGTTTTTTCCCATCCTATACACAGAAATAGAGCCAATAATCACTGCTAATAAGGTCGAAGGAATAATTACCATTAAAATTTGAGTCAGACCAACACCTAATACTGAGAGAACTCCCACCATTGCCACGGTAGCTGCCGATATAGGTGAAGCAACCAATCCTTGAGAAGCTGCAATCACACTCATTGACATAGGTCGTTCGGGTCGTATCCCAGATTTCCTTGAGATTTCAGCAATTACCGGAAGTAACGCGTAAATCACATGTTGCGTACCAGCTGCAAAAATTAAAACATAAGTAACTAAGGGGGCAATAAAAGTAATATTCTGCGGCCTTTTTCGCATAATCTTTTCCGCCAGATTAACTAAATAATCAAGTCCTCCAGCTGCTTCCATGGCAGAAAGTGCTGTAATTACGGCAAGTATCATACCAAGGACAATCACAGGTGGACTACCTACAGGCATCTTAAAAATAAAAACAAAGATGATTAACCCGATTCCTGCAATGGTACCCATCGCAATACCCCCATATTTTGCACCCACGATAATGATTAACAAAAATATAATCAACTCAATCCATATCATTTTTAGAAGGTTTAGTTCTATAAATATACGAAAAACCGCATTATATTATGATGACTACATACAAAAAAAGGTTCAGTTTTTGGAAATCTAGGTTACTTGTTAATAATGTATACCTACAAAAAAAAAGCTTAAGTCAAAGAACTTAAGCTTTTAAACATTATAAATAAAGGTGTTTATTTTTCCAACTGTTTTGCCACTGCATCCGCATATTGTGGAGCCACCTTGGAAACCGATTTAGGATCAGTAATATCAATAGAAATAACGCCTAATAATTGTTTACCAGGTTCTAAGTCCAGGTTATAGATTACTGTTTCCAAACTATAAGTTTCAGAGGTATAGGTTCTGGTTTCAGAAGGAACATAAGACCCTCCATAACCATAGCCGTAAGGAGAATAAGTTCGTCCATAGTATCCACCAAATCCACCATAGTAACCACCATAATGTGATGGGTAATATCCACCTGAAACATATCCACCCGTCTCAGAAGTTACTATTTCTTTACTCATATCTTTCAATACCGTTAATACAATACCTTTAAATCCTTCATTCTTAATAATTTGGACTCTATCATTAATGTCCTGTTCGGATAACTCCTGATTTTGCTTCATTGCAGGAAATTTTTTATAACTTTCCATGGCATCAACTCCTGCACCTCTCAACCTCTCAGCAATTTCCTGTTCAAAACGCTGCCGGCCAACCATATCATCTGATCGGGCTATAACCAAAATTTTAGCATCAGACAAAGAACTAATTTCATCGGCTTTCCATGAGTCAACTACCTTAATACCAGAGCAACTCACCAAAACCAAGACAATAGTCAATAGGCCTAGTAGTTTATTAAAAATTTTCATAATGTAATTATTGTTTAAAGTTAATATTTCAATACATGTATTATACACAAATATCGTGATTAATAATTAAAACAAGACATTTTTTTTATGGAATCATGAAGAGGTAATAAGGCCCTACTTTATATCCCCAACCGGATAATGAGGCATATGCCGGTCTTTATTTTTTTCTTAATTCTGGTGACAGATAGAAGAATAACCAAATATTTTCTATGCCTGCAAAAATAAAAAAAGCTTAAGTCGAAGGACTTAAGCTTTAATATCTTTTAAATGCTATAAGTTTATTTGCTTAATTGCTTTACAACTGCATCTGCATATTTAGGAGCTACCTTTGAAGCTGCTTTCGGGTCAGTCACATCAATCGATATAACCCCTTGTAACTGTTTTCCAGGTTCCATGTTCAAATTATAGATTACTGTTTCTACATGATATGTTTCGGAAGTATAAGTTCTGGTTTCAGAAGGAACGTAAGACCCACCATAACCATAACCATATGGAGAATAAACACGGCCATAATAACCGCCAAATCCACCATAATATCCACCGTAATATGATGGATAATATCCACCGGACACATATCCGCCTGTTTCAGAAGTTACAATCTCTTTACTCATATCTTTTAATACAGTGAGAACAATACCGTTAAAACCTTCATTCTTAATGATTTGAACTCTATCAGCAATTTCCTGCTCGGTAAATTCCCGATTGTGTTTCATCGAAGGGAATTTTTTATAACTTTCTGTGGCATCTATCCCGGCTCCTCTAAGTCTCTCAGCTATTTCCTGCTCAAATCGTTGTCTGCCCACATTATTGTCAGTTCTTGCGATTACTAATATTTTCTCAGTAGACAAAGAGTTAATTTCATCCGCTTTCCATGAGTCAACTACTTTAATTCCTGAGCAACTTGAAAATGCTATGACAACAATTAAAAGCGCAATAATTTGTTTTAAAATCTTCATAATATGTTAATTGTTTTTTATTAGTGTTTCGATAGTAATTATTCATACAAATATAAATTATTTTTGATTTAAACCAATTTATAAATTCAAAATTGCTTAAGGCTCTAAATTCCCTTAAAATATAGTATTACGAGCATTTTTAAATGACTAGTCAAAGAATGATAAAGGCATTTTTAATTCAGGTTTATTTTTTCGTAAAATAATACAAAAAATGTTTGCATGATTCTATTCCATATAATACATTTGCAAACCTAAATTTTAGTTCTTTAAATTATTTACCGGAGAG
>JAUXCI010000147.1 GCA_030618945.1 Flavobacteriaceae bacterium | reverse complement strand
TTCCTAAGACCGCTTGGCCTCCGACTTAGAAACGGAAACCTTAAAAACGGAGTATCAAAAATTATCCGGACCAAAAAAAACCGGAGAAACCATTGACCTTTCTAAGTTTGCAAGACCTAAGAAAAAAGTTGTTGAGCCGGTCAAGAAGGCAACAAAAGATGATCCGTCCAAAAAGAAAAGAAAAAGAATTCACGTACAGCGCACTAATTTTGGTCAGTCTGCAAAACCTGGTGCTGGGAATAGAAGTAATAGTGGAAGAGGACCTGTAAGCAAACGGAAAAACATTGTTAAAGAAGAACCTTCTCCAGAAGATGTTCAAAAACAAGTTAGAGAAACGCTTGAAAAACTTCAGGGTAAATCTAAAAAAGGAAAAGGAGCAAAATATAGAAGAGAGAAACGAGATTTACACCGTCAACAGGCCGAAAAGGATATTGAAGAGCAGGAAGCAGAAAGTAAAGTAATCAAGGTTACTGAATTTGTTACCGCCAACGAGGTGGCAACTATGATGGATATATCGGTTACTGAAGTTATTTCAGCTTGTATGTCTTTAGGGTTGATGATCTCTATGAATCAACGGTTAGACGCAGAAACACTTACTATTGTTGCTGAAGAATTTGGCTTTAATGTTGAATTTATTGGAGCTGAAGCAGAAGAAACTGTAGAGGAAGAAGTTGATAAGCCGGAAGATCTTGAATCAAGATCTCCTATCGTAACCGTTATGGGTCACGTTGATCACGGTAAGACCTCTCTTTTGGATTTCATTAGGAAAGCTAATGTTATTGCCGGAGAATCGGGTGGTATTACGCAACATATAGGTGCTTATGCAGTTGAATTGGACAGTGGTCAAAAGATTACTTTCCTGGATACACCAGGTCACGAAGCTTTTACAGCTATGCGTGCTCGTGGAACACAGGTCACAGATATAGCAGTAATTGTAATATCAGCGGATGACTCTATTATGCCTCAAACGAAAGAGGCTATCAGTCATGCTCAGGCTGCTGACGTACCTATTGTATTTGCTATAAATAAGATTGATAAACAAGGTGCAAATCCTGACAAGGTTAAGGATGAGTTGGCCCAAATGAATCTTTTAGTGGAAGACTGGGGTGGTAAGATACAATCACATGATGTATCTGCCTTAAAAGGAACTGGAATAAAGGAATTACTTGAAAAAATAATGCTTGAAGCTGAATTATTGGAATTAAAGGCCAATCCAAATAAGTTGGCAAGTGGATCAGTTGTTGAAGCGTATTTAGATAAAGGAAAAGGATATATTGCCACTGTTCTTGTTGATGGAGGTACCTTGAGAGTCGGAGACTATATTCTTGCCGGGCATCATTCTGGTAAGGTAAAGGCACTTCAGGATGAAAGAGGGAATAATGTGAAAGAAGCTGGCCCTTCAAGACCGATTTCTATTCTTGGCCTAGATGGCGCACCACAAGCGGGTGATAAGTTTAAGGTCTATTCAGATGAAAGAGAAGCAAAACAAATTGCAGCCAAACGTTCACAGTTAAGTAGAGAACAGTCAGTTAGAACTCATCGTCATATAACACTTGACGAAATTGGAAGAAGAATTGCCTTAGGTGGATTCAAAGAACTGAATATCATTCTTAAAGGGGATGTTGATGGATCTGTTGAGGCTTTGACAGATTCTTTACAAAAACTTTCAACAGAAGAAATTCAAGTTAATATTATTCACAAAGGAGTTGGTGCTATTACTGAATCTGACGTGCTGCTTGCGTCTGCTTCAGAGGCTATCATCATCGGGTTTAATGTAAGGCCTTCAGTCAATGCCCGTCAGCTTGCCGATAAAGAAGAAATAGATATTAGAAATTACTCTATTATTTATAAGGTAATTGATGATGTTAAGGATGCAATGGAAGGGATGCTCTCTCCAGATATCGTAGAAGAAATTACCGGTACCGCAGAAGTAAGAGAAACCTATAAGATATCTAAAGTTGGTACGATTGCAGGTTGTATGGTACTTGATGGCAAGATCTTTAGAAGTTCAAAAATCAGGTTGCTGCGCGATAACGTAGTGATCTATACAGGAGAACTTAGTTCATTGAAACGATTTAAAGATGATGCAAAAGAAGTTGCCAAAGGATATGATTGTGGTATTCAGGTTAAAAACTATAATGATGTTTTTGTCAATGACATTATTGAAGCTTACCAAGAAGTGGAGGTTAAGAAAAAATTAAAGTAAGGTGATCGGAGGTGAGGTGATCACCTCCGATCACCTGAGAGTTATTTCATTGAATTATTTTCCCTGTCAATATCCGCCATTAACTCTTTAGGATCTATTTGAACAGAAAGCACTTTTTTATCTGTATCAATTGTATAGGACGGATTTACCCATGACCAACTATCAAGAACTTTTGCTTCGGTTGGTTTATGGCCATACATCATTTGCAATGGAATATTAAAATCAACCGTTGTACCATCATCATATGTTACTGTAAGGTCAATTGGCATTGGCATAGTTCCCTTTCTTTCAAGAACAATTTTTTGACCATCTATGGAGCTAACAGCATAATCTATTACTTTTGTTGTGCCTGCCCAATAATTGAGGTACCATTCCAATTGTAAGCCAGAAACTTTTTCAGCCGTTCTTTTTATATCGTTAGGTATAGGGTGTTTAAATTTGAATTCCTCGTAGTATTTTTTAATGGTTCTGTCCAGATTTTCCTTGCCAATTACATATCCTAACTGTGACAAGAAAATGCTCCCCTTACTATAGGCAGATATTCCGTAAGCCATATTTGATTCATACCTGTCAGAAAAGGTAGTAAGAGGCTCCTCTTTACCACTTTTAACGAGGTAGAAATAGCCACCATAAGACCTTGAATTAGCGTTTTCTTTTTTCTGGTCCATAACTTCATTCATAGCAGCGCTGGAGATATATGAGGTAAAGCCTTCATCCATCCAGGAATGCTTGGTTTCATTAGTGGCTAGAACAAACTGAAACCAGCTATGGGCAAATTCATGTGCAGTGGTGCCAATTAAACTTGACAAATTTTCACCACCGGCTAACAACGTACACATGGCGTATTCCATGCCTCCGTCACCTCCTTGAATCACAGAGTACTGTTTATACGGGTAAGGACCTATGTGTTTGTTGAAATAAGAAAGAAATTGTTGGGTCTTTTCTGGTAGTTTTTGCCAGTTTTCTATGGCTTTTTGATTGTCGTTTTTATAGAAAAAATGCAATTCCACGTCATTTTCACCCATTACTTTTTCGTGAATATAATCAGGATCGGCAGCCCAGGTAAAGTCGTGTACATTGGGTGCTATAAAATGCCAGGTTAACTTGTCACCATTCGGTAGTTTAAGTTTTTTATTTTTATCTTCATAACCATGACCTACTTCTTGTGGATTTTGCAGATAACCACTTCCTCCGATGGTATATTCTTTATCTATGTGGATGGTAAGGTCAAAATCACCCCACACGCCGTGGAACTCTCTCCCGATGTATGCGTTAGCATGCCAGCCCTCAAAATCGTATTCAGCGAGCTTAGGATACCATTGCGCCATGGAAAGTGCGACACCATCTTCATTGTTTCTTCCTGATCTTCTAATGTGAACAGGTACCTGTCCTTTGAATTCCATTTCAAAAGTGGACTTTTTCCCTGAGGCAATAGGAGTGTTCAAATTTACCTTCATGATAGATCCAAATACTTCAAAGTTTACAGTTTTGCCATCCTGCTTTAGTGAAATCACTTTTTGAAATCCTATTTCATTTGGTTTTAAGGTAGATATTCGACTTTCAAAATCAGGATTTTCTTTTGTTCCTTTATTGATACTCATTCTACCATCCGGATCTGAAACATTTTGCAAACGGATATCCATTTCACTTCCAGGTTGAAAGGCGTTGAATTGAAGATGGTAAAAAACTTCGTTTAGTTGATCAGGAGAGTTATTAGTATAGACTAATTTTTGTTTTCCTTCAAACTGGTAATTTTCAACGTCCATGTCAATTTCCATGGTATAATCTACATGTTGTTGCCAATACGACGTGCTTTGCCCAAAAGTCTGTAGACTGAACAGGAGAATTGCAAAAAGGCTTATGTTTTTTTTCATTGATTTTTGATTTTTCAAAAAGAAGCTACAAAAGAATACTATTCCTTTGTAGCTCCTATGTATTTTGTTAGCAATAATTAATTAGCATTGACCATACTGTCGGCCATTAGTAATGCATTATATGCATTTACGATGCGTCCTGAAACTGACAAGTCACTAAATGGAACCAATTTTCCATCACCTCCAGGGAGTTTTACATCTAAATCCACTTTTATACCTGAATTCATTAAAATGTGTTTTACCTGACTTGCAGATAACTGAGGGTAATAAGAGCGGATCATAACAGCAATACCAGCTACTTCAGGAGCAGCCATTGAGGTACCTTGAATAGATTTATACTCGTTATTAGGTATTGTTGAATAAATTTCAAGTCCTGGAGCAAAAACATCAACATTCAATTTTCCGTAATTTGAGAAAGAGGCAACCAAATCTTCGTTATAATTTCTGGTCATAGCTCCAATAGTGATTACGTTATCAACGATCTCTTTTACCTTGTCAGGTGAATCAGTTGGGAAGTTGTCGCTTTTGTCAATATTTTTATGATCATTACCAGCGGCATGGACCAAAAGAACGTCCTTGCTAGCAGCATATTTTAGGGCATCGTATACCCATTCTTCATTCGGAGAATAACTTTTCCCAAAACTCATATTGATCACCTTTGCACCATTATCAACAGCATATCTAATGGCAAGCGCTACGTCTTTATCGTACTCATCTCCATCAGGTACAGTTCTAACTGATAGCAATTTCACGTTATTCGCTACGCCGTTCATTCCTTTTCCATTATTTCTGGTGGCAATGGCAATTCCTGAAACATGGGTTCCGTGCATTTCATCTGTCACAGATCCAATTGTAAAGCCATTTCCATAAGGTACATCTTCAATGTCATAAGCGTCATCACCAGTAGCAGTTCTTGTTACAAAATTAACATTATACATGTTTTTAACATTTTCAAAATGATCAACAGCTCCCTGAAAATATTCCTTGATTTCCTCAATGGAACTTCCATCGGCAAGAACCTTCATTAAAAAAGGTTCTCTATCAGCTTCGTCAAGCGTATTAATATCCGCTATGGTATAGTTCGATTTTCCCAATTTTTCAGCAGTGATTTTATCCGCATCAATGATGAAAACCATTGTTTTGTTATATTTTTCAAAATCTTCGTCTGCTCCTTCAACTCTTTTTTCGTAGTCTTTTTTTACTTTTTGGTAGTATCGAAATCCATCTTTTTCAGAAGCCTGCATATCAGCAATTGCTTTACCATCATATTTACCTTTAAGCATTCTATAAATTCTGGTAACTTCTAATATCTCAGGAGTTGATTGATTCTCACCTCCAAGAAAATTCCAACCATGGATATCATCAATATAGCCATTGTTATCATCGTCCTTTCCGTTTCCAGCTACCTCATCAGTATTGGTCCATACATTGTCTTTAAGGTCTTCGTGATTAATGTCTATTCCCGAATCAATAACACCCAAAATTACAGTTGTACCTTTTTTATCAGCTACAAAAGCGTAAGCCTTGTCTAGGCTCATTCCCGGAATACTATCCTGGTGGATATCAGCGTGAGGCCATTGTTGAATTTCTTCTTCGCTCATTACGCCTTTTTTGGCAGGCGTAGTTACAGCTGTTGCCGATCCTTCAGGAACAACTACAGAATGCAGGTTTTTTGTTGTACTACATCCTGATAGTACAATGGCTAATCCTAAGCCTAGTAAAAACTTTTTATTCATCATTTTATATTTATCATTTAAAGATTTCTTCAAATCGGAAAGTCTGATCCAGTCTCACACCTTTTTCAGTGTGTTTTACTGTGCAAACTTGTTGTTGTGCATCGTGTTCAAGAAAAAGGTAGTAGCCACGATCAGCTGCTGTAGCCAGGAATTTAGCTTTTTCATCCATGGTGATTAATGGCCTCGTGTCGTATCCCATAACGTAGGCTAATGGAATATGGCCAACGGTTGGCAATAAATCAGCCATAAATACGAGGGTTTTATCTTTGTATTGAATATGCGGAATCATTTGCTTTTCTGTATGCCCATCAACAAAAAGAATGTCAAAACCTAAGGGGCCATTCTTCAAAAAACCTTCAGAAGGAATTGGAACATAATTCAGTTGGCCACTGCTTTCAATGGGGTTTATATTCTCTTTTAAAAAAGAAGCTTTTTCTCTTGGATTCGGATGAGTGGCCCAATGCCAGTGATCCTCATTAGTCCAGAATTTGGCGTTTTTAAAGGCCGGTTCATACCCGGTGCCATTTTTATTCATCTGAATGCTTCCCCCACAATGATCAAAATGAAGGTGGGTAAGAAATACATCCGTGATGTCGTTTCTGT
>JAUXCI010000047.1 GCA_030618945.1 Flavobacteriaceae bacterium | reverse complement strand
TGATGCAAATCATCTGTGATGATTTTATCAGAGTCGATAAGAAGTTGATTAAACAGTGAGGCTTAGGTTAAAAATTCTTCACCACATTTAAAACAGAATTTAGCACCATCAATGTGTTTTCCTTCAGAGCAATTAGGGCATGAATTGGTATTCATGTTTATATCGCTAATTTTACCCTTTGTCATTTCAGCACTGATAATTCCCGTAGGAATTGCTATGATACCATAACCCAAAATCATGACCAAACTTGCTAGTAGTTGACCAAACGAAGTTTGTGGGGCAATATCACCATAACCCACGGTGGTTAGTGTAACAATAGCCCAGTAAATAGCCTTTGGGATACTTGTAAAACCACTTGCATCACCTTCAACGAGATACATGATGGTTCCAATGATCACACAAATTATCAATACAGCTGAGATAAAAACAAAAATTTTAAATCGGCTGGCTTTTAAGGACTTGCCTAAATTTTCAGTGGCACCAACGAATCTAACTAGTTTAAGAATTCTAAAAATACGCAATAACCTTAATGCTCTTAAGGCTACGAGGGCATGGGCACCACCGATAAATAAAGATAAATACTTAGGGATAGTAGACAGTAAATCAATGATGCCGTAAAAACTAAAAATATATGATTTAGGTCTTTTGACGCTGATGATTCTCAAGATATATTCAATGGAGAAAAGTATGGTAATTACCCATTCTGAAATATTGAAAAAAGTGTGGTATTTAGCATCTAATTCATTGATGCTCTCCAGCATCACAAGTAGGATACTAAAAAGAATTGCCCAAATAATGATCATGTCAAATACCTTTCCTTTTCTGGTATCTGTTTTGTAAATTATATGATGTAATTTACTTTTCCAATTTTCTTGCTTTTGAACAGGGCTATTCAATGATGTGTAGTTTTGATTAAAAGTATAAAAAAATATTAAAATCGAATAATTTTCTCAACCTTATTCGCAGCAAGGTACTTCTTTATAATAAGGTTTTGGGAAATGAAGTTATCGGAAGAAGTTAGTAAGTTTTTTAAAACCGGCAAATTATTGAATTGATAACTCAGTTCGGTATAGGCAAAACCTTTGTATTGATTGTCTTCTATGAGTATCACAGCTTTTTCCGAAGGGGTTCTGCCCTTGTCAACGAGAATCATATTCTCATGATTAAAAACAATTTCTTCGCTATATGTCTTACTTCGTTTATTGTGCTTGGGTTTTATTCGGATAACTTCTTCCTGAAATTTTATTTTGGCGATAAGTTCACTGCCAGTCAACTCAAAAGTAACAGCGTTCATTTCCTTGATTAAGGCTCTGGTTCGATTAGAGGTCCTTAAAAATACCTGATTCACAGCATATTGAATATTCTTACCTTTACCGATATAAATGATATCCCCATTTCGCTTGTGAAAATAATAAAGTCCAGATTGCACAGGAAGGATATCCAAAATATTCAAAAGCCTACCGGATAGATCTCTTTGATTCCCCATTTTGATTGTACTTTTAACAATCAATTTTTCATGATCTTTTTGCATCAGAATTTCAAACAGTTTCAAAGTAGCCACAGCATCTCCATTGGCTCTATGCCGATCGCTCACCGGGATGCCGATGGAGCGACAAAGTTTTCCCAAACTATAAGATTCCTGATCTGGAATCAGTTTTTTACTCAGTTCAACGGTGCAAAGCGTTGGAATTTCAAAATTGTAACCCAAGCGTTTAAATTCATTTCTGATAATGCGATAATCAAAACTGGAGTTATGGGCCACTAAAACGGAATCCTCCATAATCTCAATGATTCTTTTTGCAATCTCATAGAACTTTGGGGCACTCCTGAGCATGTTGTTGTTGATTCCTGTAAGGTTTACAACAAAGGGCTGAATTTCTTTTTCAGGATTTACCAAACTTATAAAGGAGTCCACAATATCAACCCCGTCAAATTTATGAATTGCCACCTCAGTGACACCTTCTTCATTAAATTTTCCTCCGGTTGTTTCAACGTCAATAATGGCGTAATTCATACTGATCTCTGCGTTTTATCTTGCATCTAAAATTAACTTGCTTTCTCGGTTGGCAATTTCCCAGGCTGTGTAAAAAACCAACTTACTCCTTAAGGTAAGCAGATCAAAATCGATTTTATCAGCAGTATCTGTGGTTCTGTGATAATCCTTGTGAGTACCATTAAAATAAAAGATAACCGGAATATTTTCTTTGGCAAAATTATAATGATCTGATCTGGAAAAATATTGATATGGATCATTTTTTTCATTATAAGTGTAATCCAGTTTTAAGTGCGTATATGCTTCGTTGGTTTGCTCGGATACTTTATGAAGATCCCTACTGAGTTTGTCTGACCCTATTAAATAAATATATTCCTTTTTGCCTTTATATTTTTCGTCTGTTCTGCCAACCATGTCTATATTGAGATCTACAATGGTGCTGTCAAGAGAAAATACAGGGTGTTGCATATAATATTTAGATCCATACAGGCCTATTTCCTCCCCTGTAAAATGGAGGAAGAGAATGGATCTTTTTGGACCATACCCTTGGTTTTTAGCAATTTGAAAAGATTCAGCAATTTCCATTACTGCAGAAGTTCCAGAAGCATTATCGTCTGCACCATTGTATACTTCATCTTTTTTCATTCCAAGATGATCATAATGCGCAGAAATGACAATGACCTGATCAGGAAATTCTGATCCTTCAATATAGGCAAGAATATTCTGAGAGTCACCTTCAGATTTCCCATTAAAATAAACCTCAGGTATAGGCTGCTTATAATCTAAATAAGAAGACGGGGCCGATAATTTTAAGTGCTCATAATAAGCCGTTAAATAATTTACTGCCATTCTTTCACCCTTCCCTCCGGTTTTTCTTCCTTCAAGTATATCCGAGGATAATAAATACAGATGCTCTTTTAAGTCATCAGGCTTAATTTCTTCGGCGTATTTAGCTTTTATGTCATCCTGGTTAATCTTGCTCGTTTTTCCAGTCCCGCATGAGATGAGTACAGAGATAAATAATCCAAGAATAATCTTTTTCATCATGTTCATTTGAATTTGCGAAAATATAAATATAATTTCCCTATTTAATTATAAATTGGTTACTTTCTTTGTCGAAAAGAATTGAATTACTATCGAAGAGTAGGTTTATTTCATCAGAATCGATTAAAACTTTGGGTTCGCCAGTGATAATTTTATTGTTTGTCATCAACCATAATTCGTCGGCCATTTGCGTAGCTAGTTGAATTTCATGAGTGGATATAAGAATAGATCTGTTGAGTTTCCGTGCAATATTGCTCAATAACTTAAAGGTTTCAATTTTGTGCTGAATATCTAAATGAGCAGTGGGTTCATCAAGGATGATAATATCTGTGTTCTGAGCGAGGGCCCTACAAATCATGGCTCTTTGTAATTGCCCATCACTTAACTCATCACACCTTTGATCAACCAGGCTTTTTAAATGCGACTGTTCAATTGCCAGATGGATCTGTTGAATATCATCCTGACTAAGTTTTCCGATCCAGTTGGTATAGGGCTGCCTTCCCAGGGCAATCAGTTCAAAAACGGTTAGATTACTCGTAGGGATTCTTTCGGTGAGGACTAAACTGATCTTTTTCGCCAAATCATTTCTGGCAAAATCGTCTATATTTCTATTTTCTAATTCGACACTACCGCTAAGCCTTGGCTGCATCTTGCTAAGGGACCTAAGCAGCGTAGATTTTCCAACTCCGTTCTTTCCCAAAAGGCAGGTCAACTTACCCTTTTTGAGGTCTACGTTGATCTTGTCAGCAATTACCCGATTCTCTGTTTTGCTTGTATATCCAATGCTCAGATTCGTTGTTTTTAATACAGTATGTTCAATAATTTCAGACATCAGATATATTTTACAGTACCATTTTCTTTTTTCTAACCAACAACCAAATCACAATTGGGGCACCAAAGATGGTGGTAATAGCATTAATGGGTAAAGTGTATTGTGTGTTGGGCATTTGGGCAATAGTGTCGCTAATCAGCATGATATTTGCCCCTAGTAAGGCTGAAGCGGGTAGTAAAAGCTTATGATTAGATGTGTTTAAGATGAGTTTGGTAATATGAGGTGCAGCAAGCCCAATAAAAGCTATAGGTCCGGCAAAAGCCGTTATAACACCGGTAAATAAGCTGGTTGCAATCAAAATTAAGTTTTTAGTTCTTTGTATATTGATACCAATGCTCTTCGCATAATTTTCGCCGAGGAGTAAACTGTTTAAAGGTTTGATCACCGGAAGAATCATAGCGGAAGCCAAAATAAAAACGGTCAGGAAAATAGCAAGCTCGTTCCAGGTTAGATTGCCAAGACTACCAAAGCCCCAGAACATATATTGTTGAAGGTTTTCGGCGCTGCTAAAATAAGCAAGAATACTTATTATGGCTGAGGTAATACTGCTAAACATCAATCCGATTATAAGTATACTCATGGTGTTTTTCACCTGCTTAGAAACGATCATAACAGCAGATAGAACCAAAAATGATCCCAGGCTGGCCGCGATACTGATAAGCAACTGAGATTGTCCTAAAACACTCAAACTGCCTCCAAGAATTGAAGAACCCAATATGAGGGTAGCAACGCCTAGACTAGCTCCGGAGCTAATACCTAACACGTAAGGTCCTGCTAAGGGATTGCGAAACAAAGTCTGCATAAGTAAGCCGCTGATGGCAAGTCCACAACCCACCAGAATGGCAGTTAAAGCTTTAGGAAGCCTATAATTCAAGATGATATAATTCCAGGTTTCTTTCTCGGCATTTTGACTCCAGAGGCTTTCAAATACTGATTTTAATGGGATATCTACTGACCCCAGGCTAATATTCAATATGAATAAGACCAATAGGAGTAGGAAAAATATGGCAAAGGAAAACTGGTATGAGGCAGAACTTTTCAATCGAATTAATAGTATTTTGGATAAAGGTAGAATTTTTCAATCAATCTTTGGAGGCCTATTCCAATCTTTGGAGAAAATAAGGTTGGTAATCAGGAAGCAATTCAGGATGCATAATCTTTATCAGGTCTTTTAGAACAATGTGGGGTTGTATTGGGCCAAATTCAAAATATTCCACACCTCCGTTCTCACTTCTTCTTTTGGAAAAAGAAAAGATCATCCCTTTTTTATAGGCCTTAAATTGCGCATAATGCGCATTGGCATTTTTTACTTCCTCCAGGGTGGTATAATATCCTGATCCAATCCAAAAATCTGCGTTTTGAGCGTTTTCAAGTACTGCTTCAAAGCTTAAAACCAAACTTCCTTGTCCTTTGCTGTCTTTCCAAAGGTAGTTGGTATTAGCGTCTTTGAAGAATTGCGCAGTAAAGCTTTCTCCAGCCGGCAGATTCCATTGATCTTTATAAAGTACCCCTGATAAAATGCTCGGCGATTTAGTCGCTTTAAGCGCGATATCTTTTGCTTGCAAATATTCAGATTCAATTATTTGAAATATACTGTCAGCTTCCCTGTCTTTATTGTACAAGGCTCCAAAAAACTTGATCCATTCAGCTCTTCCTAAAGGAGTTTCTTCAAGCCAATCGCCATTATAAATTACGGGAATTTTGTTTAATTCAATTGTTTGATAAATTTTCGTGGAATTTCCCATGGAAAAAGCAATCAAGGCATCCGGTTGTAAACTGATCAAAACCTCCGTATTAAAATTTTGTTCATTGCCCAGATCGATTACAAGTCCATCTTTTATTCGTTGTCTTGTTTTTTTGGAAGAAATAAAATCAGTGTTGGGAAATCCGATTATACTATTGGCTTCACCTAACATTTCTATCATGGGGATATGCGTAGTGGAAGTGACCACTACATTTTGAATGGGGATAAACAGTTTGTTTGCGCCATCGAAATCATTTTTTTTATCGGATACCAAAATAAATTCCTGATATTGCTCTGCGTCGGGATAAGGTGATTTAATAATTAATTTTTTATAGCCATTATAATTTTGTAAATCAAACCCTTGAGCATATTTAATTAAAGATTTAGATTCAATATTTTCCTCCTCGGTAACTGAAGCCTCTTTTTTTTCTTCGCAAGAAAAAATACATATTAGCAAGCTTGCCAAAAACAGATTTCTTTTTTTGATAAACACCTTTTTTAGAACTAAGTTGGTCATATAAATTGGGTTTTATTTTGCCTTGGCAAGTTTACAATATTTTAAAATAAAACAGGGCATTAATTTTTTTCATAGGCCTGAAGCAGCTAAATTTGCACCGGAATTTGGTCCCGCCTAAGCGGGATAATAAAATGGGAATCTCGTGAAAATCGAGAGCTGTCTCCGCAACTGTAAGCTCAGCCGTTTTAAACGGTGATTGTTGTTCGTGAACGACCACTTTCTTAATTTGAAGGGAAGGTCAACAACAAGACGCAAGTCAGGAAACCTGCCACATTTCATAACAAAAAAGTTTTCGGAAGAAAAACTATTGTAATGAAATTAACTGTACTGCTTTTCTTTTTTTGTTTTGGGATAGTATATTCCCAAAATGACAGTATCAACGAACTTGATGAAATAATACTGCGAGGAAATTTTTCTCCTGTCCTCAATAGTGGATATCAAGTCTCCATTATTTCAGATTCCATTTTGAGTAAAAGCTACCAGAGTCTCGGGAATCTATTACAAAAACAGGCTAATTTTTATTTTAAACAAAATGGTAACGGCATGGTTTCTTCCATCTCCTTGAGAGGAACAAGCGCGTCACAAACAGGTGTATACTGGAATGGAATAGATATTAATTCGGCTATGAATGGCCAAACTGATTTTAATACAGTCCAAGCCAATGGCTTTGATGAGGTGGAAATAAGAAAAGGTGGAGGCAGTGTTTTACTGGGCAACGGAGCGATAGGAGGAGCCATAAACCTTAAAGATAAAGTTGTTTTTGAAAAGAATAACAAGGCTGAAATTTTATTGGGAGCGGGAAGCTATGAAACTTATTTCACCCAAATGAAAGGCCAATGGGCTAATGAAAAATTCTTTGCTAAGCTAGGTCTGGGGGCTTTGACATCAGAAAATGATTATCCTTATTTAGGGACTGATCTTAAAAATGAAAATGGAGCGTTTAGTAACTATAATTTTAATACAACACTGGGGTATAAGATCAATGAAAGGAATTCGCTGACTTTAAATACATCCTTTTTTGACAATGATAGAAACCTTTCTAGAACCTTATCCACAATAAGCAAGGCCAAGCTATTGAATACTGATGGCCGGATGCTACTTGATTGGAAATACCTGGGTGATCGGTTTAGTTCCTCTTTTAAAGGCGCTTTTCTATATGAAAAATTCACTTACCTCTTTGACAGTGATTTTCCTAAAAATGAATCTATAGGTAAAAGCCGTCGTTTGATTGGAAAATATGACTTTAGCTATTTCATTAACAACGAAATGCTCATTAGAGCCGGCCTGGAATTTGAAAAATCAAATGGAAGCGGCTCGAATATAGCTGCCGTTGAACAAAATGACTTTAGCTCATATTTATTATTCCATCATCAGCCGATAAAGGGTTTGATGTACAATATAAGTGTGAGAGCAGGGACCTCATCAGCCTATGATATTCCCTTTATTTACTCAATTGATGCCAAGTATCTTTTGAGTCAAAACTTTACGATAAGATCAGCATTCTCTTCAAACTACAGGTTACCTACTTTTAATGATTTGTATTGGGAACCAGGTGGAAACCCGGATTTAAAGCCTGAGAAAAGTCTTTCCGGCGAAATAGGACTGGATTATAAGCATAAAATATTTAACCTGAGCGGAGCTGTTTTTATGATCAAAAGTGATGATCTCATTCAATGGCGTCCAGTAAGTTCTGATTTTTGGCAACCTCAGAATATAAGTAAAGCTTCGAACTACGGGGTAGAATTGGCAGCTAACCTTACAAAGAATTTTGGTTCACATTTGTTGGATCTCAAGATACAATATGATTATACCCAAGCCAAAGATGATGACAATGACAAACAACTTATCTATGTTCCTAAACACAAGGGAAATGCCATCTTGGATTATGCCTGGAATAAATGGAAATTCAATTATAACCTTCAATACACAGGAGCGGTTTATACGACCCCTTCTAATACACAATCACTCCAAGCTTATTGGCTGTCGGATGTGTCATTTTTACGAAGTATTATAAAAGACCGAATGAATATTGGCTTCGCTATCAATAACTTATTTAATGTTAAATACGAATCAGTGGCCTATAGGCCTATGCCAAATAGAAATTATTTATTACAAATTAATTTTAAAATATAAAACCAAAATGAAAAAGCTAAACATCATTACTCTACTCACCTTTATACTATTATTTGCTTCCTGTTCGGACGATGACCCATCCTCAGAAGAGCCATTGGGCGATTATGAAAATGGATACTTTGTAACAAACGAGGGACCTTTTCAAAATGGTAGCGGAACCCTTACATTCATAGGTGATGACGGTTCTGTAAGTCAGCAAGTGTATAAAACAGTAAATGGTGAAGACCTCGGAAATATTGTCAATTCAATGTATGTTGAAGGGGATAAGGCTTATATCGTGGTAAATAATTCTCATAAAATTGTTGTAGTGAACAGGTTTACCATGGAAAAAATCACGACAATTGAGGGTGATGACATAAACAATCCACGATACTTTGTTGCCCTTGATGGCATGGCTTATGTAAGTAATTGGGGCGATCCCTTTAACACCTCAGATGATTTTGTAAGCGTAATCAATCTACAGTCAAACACCGTAGTTGAAAGGATAAGTGTTGGAGAGGGACCAGAAAAAATGATTATAAATGGAGATAATTTATTTGTTTGCTTGCAAGGAGGCTATGGGAACAATGATAAGGTCTTTGTTATTGATATCAATCAAAACTCAATTAAAACCAGCATTCCTGTAAGTGATGTTCCAAATTCAATAACTGTTGATGGAAGCGGTCAAATACGGGTGTTATGCGGCGGTAGTCCTTCCTGGACGGGTACTGAAACTTCAGGTTCTCTGTACAGTATCAATCCTTCTACATTTGAAACTAAAAACATTGACTTTTCCTTAAGCGATCATCCAGCCTTGTTAAATTATGATATGGGGAGGCTCTACTATCATTTAAATGGGAAAGTGTATGAAATGAATATTGAAGATTCTAATTTACCCAATGCTGCTTTAAATGGCCTGGATGGTTTTTACTATGCTGCCGAGGTTAAAAATGGAGAATATTTTGGGACAGATGCAGGTGGTTTCGCCAGTGAGGGAACCCTTAAAGTGTTTAATATCAGTTCAGGATCACTTTTAGAAACGATTACGACAGGAATAGTTCCTGGAAACATTGTATTTCCTTAAATTTGCGTTTATTATTTTGAAATTTGTCCATGCAAAAATTATTTTTCACCGCATTCGTGATTTTTTTTAGCCTTCACATCAGTGCTCAGGAAATTGGATTGAGATTTGGTAATACCTATGAAAATAACATTGGTATTGACGGGACAATCCCAATTAAAGAAAAACGAATTCACGCCTCAGTCTCTTTTGGAGATAATGTAGGCGTGGAGGTGCTTTATGATTTTGTGATTAAGGATATTTTTCGGAGTCCTGATTTGCGTTACTATGTGGGAGTGGGACTAACAACGTTATTTGCAAGCGAGTTTAAGTTTGGGGTTGCCGGTGAAGTTGGATTGGAATACGGTTTTCCCAGAACCCCTATAACTATTGGCCTGGATTATAGGCCAGCAGTTATCGTTCTGGAAAAAATGGATTTTGTATACGAGAATTTTGGATTAAATGTGAGATACAGGTTTAAGTGATTTCAGCAAGGTCAAAACTTAAAATCATTGAATTGATTTTACCTGAAATCATTGTTCTTTACTCTTGTCCAATACAAGGTTTTGCCAAAGATTGGATAACCAATAAAACCACGAACTCTTAATAAATCATCTCCATCTAAGGAAATATGGCAGCCATAACGCTTGCCATTTTTAGCATTTAATATTTTTGCACCTTTCCATACGCCGTCCTCGTAACTTGCGCCTTCTAAAATTACCATTCCCAATATGGGTTGATCCTTTTGTTTACCTGAGCAATTGACACAGATATCGTTTATATGTTCAGTGGGAATAATTTTATGTATTCTTACAAAAAGCTGGTTGTTGACAATAGAAACATCAACTATCGATTCTTCTTTGGTTTTATCAAAGATGTCATAGGTTTTCCATTTACCGACCACAACTTGTGCTTCGACCTTATCAAAAGTCAAAAAAGAAAAGATAAACATAAAGAAAATTAATCTCAATCTCATTCCAAAACCCTGTGCCAGTATTCATCTCGGCCAATTAAAGAAAAACCGATATAGCCTCTTAATTTTAATTTATCTTTTTCAACCAATGAAATATTGCATTTATACAATTTACCATTTTTTGGATCCAGTATTTTTCCGTCGCCCCATTCATCTCCAGCTTTGATTAATCCGCGTACAATAACCAAACCTTCAAGAGCTTGGTTTTTGTCTTTTCCAGTGCATTCTACACATGTTTTACCCTGATCCTCTTTTTTTAACAAAGTAACTATTTTTCCATAAACCCGATTATCCTTTTCGTACAGTTCTATAATCGATTCATTTTCACCCGAATCAGGATCTAGACTGTACCATTTACCCAAAACATTTTGTGCTTTTACAGATAAAAATAGAAAGACGAAAATTATAAATAGGAGTGATGTCCGTTTCATTTTTTATTTTCCTGGTGCTTATGATGTAACTTTAGCAGACTTGCATTTAATTCAAATCCGAGGAGCAATATAATAGAATTTAGCCAAATAAAAAGCATGATGACCAAAACCGTCCCTATGGAGCCATACAATTGATTGTACTGGGCAAATTTTTCAATATATATTTTAAAGATTTTAAAATTGAGCATAAAAAGAATGATCGTAAGAATGCTTCCCGGCGATAAAAATGAAATATTTTTCCCTTCTCTTGTGCCAAAATAATATAAAAAAGAGATGACTATATATAACATTACAATCAAAATTAGGAACTGCAGTATACCCACCCAATAGCTTGTATCACTAACCATACCTTGCTCGTTTAATGACTTTACAAAAAATTCAATAAAGATGATCACACCTACGGTAATAAGTAAAAATAAGGTTAGCACGAGCGAAATGGCTAAGGAAACAATGTATTGTCTTACAACAGTTCTGGTTTCAATTTGATGATATGTGATTTCAAATCCACTTAATATGGCGTTTACACCATTGGTCATCAGGAAAATGGATAAAAGAAATCCAAAAGAAAGTAACTCTGCGTATTTGTTGTTTGCAATATCATTCAATACGTGTGCAACTGCATCACTTGCATCTTTGGATGGCATCACTTTAAAGATAAATGCCATAAAATCATCCTGAAAGCCTTCGATTGGAACAAAGGGAATAAGTGTTAAAACAAATAAGGCAAACGGGAAGAGAGCGATAAAGAAACTAAAGGCGATACTTCCTGCTCGGGAGGTCAAAGCACCTTTAACAATTCCTGAGATATACATTTCCAAAAGATCATAAATATTCATACCCTCCATACCGGGTATTTTAATCTTTTGAAGCAATTTAATGAGCCAATTGATTATAGGAATATTTTGTAATTTTTCCTCTGTACTCATAATGTTCAATCATATTTAGCATCAAATTGATTCTTCCATTTGTCCTGAACTTTCATAACCTGTTCAATGACATCTCTTGCACAACCTTTACCTCCTTTTTTTTGAGAGATATAGTGGGACGCCTCCTGTATTTCTGGAACCGCATCTTTAGGGCAGGCAGCAAGGCCACAAATTTTCATGACGGGTAAATCAGGAATGTCATCTCCCATATACAACACGTTTTTTGGATCAATATTATAGATATCCAAATATTCATCCATTTGCTCAATTTTATTATGTGCACCAAGATAAATATCGGTAATACCCAGACCTTTTAATCTCAACTTTACGCCAGGATTTGTTCCTCCCGAAATGATACAAACATTGTAACCATTATCTACGGCTGTTTTTAAGGCATATCCATCTTTTGTATTCATGGTTCGCACCAATTCTCCATCGGGGAAAATGCTAACTGAGCCATCCGTTAATACCCCGTCTACGTCAAAAATAAAGGTGGTAATATTAGGCATAATTTCTTTATAGCTTTTCTCCATGATATTTACTTTATTGTTGAAATCGTTTGTTTATAGCCTCTGACAAGACAGAGTATATTTCTTTTTTTTCGT
>JAUXCI010000062.1 GCA_030618945.1 Flavobacteriaceae bacterium | reverse complement strand
TAATATTTTTTCTGAGTTTTATACCGTATACATGGGCTCAAGAAGAGGACAAGCATCCACTTTTAGATGATGAATTTTACGGCGAAATTGGTATTTTTATTCCTCAAAAGGACGTTAAATTTAGTGCTAGTGGTGATTCTGAAGATAGTGATATTGATTTTTCACAAACATTTGATTTAAATGACAATGAAGTTACTCCATTTTTAAATCTAGAGTGGAGATGGAATAAAAAATGGCGATTAACAGTAGAAGGTTTTTCCGTAAACAATGCTGCCAGGGCAACATTACAAGAAGATATTGTATTTGATGATATAACTTTTGAAGCGGGAACCTATATTAGAGGAGGTATTGAATTGGGGGTGATTAGAGCATTTGTTGGGAGAACAATTTCAACCGGACCAAAGCATTCTTTAGGTGCCGGTCTTGGAGTTCATGCCATGAATATAGGAGCCTTTATAGAAGGTGAAGTCCGGACTAGTGAAGGAGACCATGAGTTTGAGAAAAAAAATGTTAGCGCCCTAATACCTTTGCCTAATATCGGAGCATGGTACCACTGGGCACCAACGGCAAAATGGGCATTTGTAGCTAGGGTTGACTGGTTTGGGATCTCTATAGATAAATATTCAGGAGGCTTATGGGATATTGCACCTGGGGTTAAATATCAAATTATAAAAAATTTCGGGGTTGGTTTAGACTATCGTTTTTTCTTTTTAAATGCAGGAGTAAAAGAGGGGCAGTTTGACGGTAAATTTCAAATGGATTTTTCTGGGCCACTGTTAACCTTACATGCCAATTTTTAAGACCTAAGTAGATAAGATTCTAATCGATAAATTGAAATATTGGCATTTATACTTGGCACAGCCAACAACTTTATGATCATATTGAAAAGAAAGGGCTGGCGCTATTTTTCAGCCTTTGATTATTTCCATTTGATACCGCAGCCAATACTAGGTTTTTGAATCGCAAAAATTGTTTTTCCTTCTGAAAGATTATCAAGAGCAGTTCGCAAATCCTTACCGCTAACAATAACACCATTACCCGGCCTTGAATCATCAATCTGCCCTCTGTATACCAAGCTAAGATCCTCATCAAACACATACGTGTCCGGAGTACAGGCTGCGTCATAAGCTTTGGCCACTTCCTGTGTTTCGTCAAACAAATAAGGAAATGGAAAACTATTTTGCGCAGCATTTCTTTGCATAAGTTCTGGTCCGTCCTGCGGATAATTATCTATATCATTGGAAGAAATAGCAATAAATGAAAGGCCTTTCAAACTGTATTTATTCGCAATATTCACTAATTCTTTATTGACATGAATTACAAAAGGACAATGGTTACAAATAAAAAAAATAACCGTACCCCTATCCCCTTTCAACTGCTCAAGCGACATCGTTTTTCCGGATACCGTATCCATTAATTCGAATTCTGGAGCCCTGGTTTGTAAAGGAATCATATTGGATGCTGTTCTTGCCATAAATCACAAATTATGTCTATATTTACTTGTATAAACCTGTCAGGTTAAAAGTATCAAAAATAAGATATTTGGCGGACAACTTTAATGAGATTTTATAATTGAATTTTAAACTTTCTCATTTCTGCATCATTAAAAACAGACTAAAATTATTAAATATTATATGAAAACGCTACAGCAATGGTATGATGATTATGCGATTAGCCATCAAAACAAAACCAATCAAAAGATCCATTATATTTGTGTTCCTGCTATCTTTTTTAGCATAGTAGGGATGCTTATGAGTATTCCTTCCATGTTTTTGGAAAACACCCTGGGTTTGAATAATCCGTTTATCGAGAATTGGGCCAGTGTACTTCTATTGATTACCCTTATTTTCTATCTTCGTCTGTCATTCAGTCTCTTTTTAAGAATGTTGGGGTTTTCAGTGCTTTGCATCTATGGAAATTATTATCTCGGACTATACATGCCGCTGTTCTATACTTCCCTGCTTATTTTTGTCATAGCCTGGGTTGGTCAGTTTTACGGACACAATATTGAAGGTAAAAAACCTTCATTTTTTAAAGACCTGCAATTCTTGTTAATCGGCCCAGCCTGGGTATTTGAAAAATTATCGAGATAATGGAAATGACAAATCTAAATTTTGAAGACTTTCAAAAGGTGGATATTCGCATGGGGACCATCATAGAAGTAAATGATTTCCCTAAAGCCAGAATCCCCGCCTTTCAATTAAAAATTGATTTCGGCTCAATTGGAATAAAACAATCAAGTGCACAACTTACTTCCTTATATAGCAAAGATGAATTATTAAATAAGCAGGTTTTGGCTGTTATCAATTTTAAGCCCAAACAAATAGCAAATTTCCAGAGTGAATGTCTTGTTCTTGGGGTTCAAAATGGCAAAGATGTAGTACTTTTACGAGCGGATCAGGAAGTTAAAAATGGTACCCAGGTATCGTAATTTCCTCCAATATAAATTCTTGTTTTGATATGTCCTTAATAAAAAAGCTACTACAGCAGCTTGCACAGAAACTTCAGGGAGAGCTTCATTTTGATAAATTACACCAAAGCATTTATGCTACTGATGCTTCTGTTTATCGTAAACTTCCTTTGGCCGTATGCTTTCCAAGCAACAAAAACGATATTAAAGTATTAATTGAATTTGCATCTGATCACAAAATAACGCTTATTCCCAGGGCAGCGGGAACTTCCCTTGCAGGGCAGTGTGTTGGTGATGGAATTGTGGTTGATACTTCTAAACATTTTACCAGAATTCTGGCCTTTGACGAAAAAAATAAAACTGTTAAAGTTGAACCCGGCGTCATACGCGATGAATTAAACTTGTTTCTCAAACCATATGGTCTCTTCTTTGGACCTAATACCTCAACTTCTAACCGATGTATGATGGGTGGTATGGTAGGGAATAATTCTTCGGGTACGACTTCCATAAAGTATGGGGTTACAAGGGATAAAATTCTTGAAATAAATACAGTTTTATCAGATGGTTCTGAGACTTGCTTTGGTGAGCTATCAACCGATGAATTCAAGGCTAAACTGAAAGGGAACTCAACTGAAAGTAAGGTCTATAATTTATTGCACACTGAAATTTCTAAACCAGAAGTTCAAGAGGAAATTATAAAAGAATTCCCAAAAGAAACAATTCATAGACGAAATAATGGATATGCACTTGATGCCTTGATTTCAAACAACATTTTCTCAGAAAACGAAACTAAATTTAATCTTTCCAAACTTTTATGTGGAAGCGAAGGAACACTTGCGTTTACTTTAGATATAACCTTGGCGTTAAATGTTTTACCTCCTGAACACAACATACTTGTTACCGCGCATTTCAATAGTATTCAAGAAAGTATGGAAGCAGTGGTAATCGCTATGAAGCACAATTTGTATACCTGTGAATTAATGGACAAAACCATTCTGGATTGTACCAAAAATAACAGGGAGCAACTAAAAAACAGATTCTTTGTACAGGGCGACCCAAAAGCAATTCTAATGCTGGAAGTATGTGCTGATGAAAAAGAATTGGCTCAAGATTTAGCCTTCAAGCTCATTGACGATTTAAAGGCCCATGATTTTGGCTATGCCTTTCCAATCCTTAAAGGAAATGATATTAACAAGGCATCAGATCTCAGAAAAGCAGGCCTGGGCTTATTAGGTAATATTGTAGGCGACAGAAAAGCGGTAGCTTGTATTGAAGATACCGCCGTGGAAGTAACTGACCTTCCTCAATATATTGCAGAATTCACATCGATGATGCAAAGTTATAATCAGGAAGCCGTTTATTACGCTCATGCAGGTGCGGGAGAACTGCATTTACGCCCTATTCTTAATTTAAAAAAGAAAGAGGATATAGCGCTCTTCAGAGAAATCACGACAAAAGTAGCCATGCTGGTAAAAAAGTATAAAGGTTCAATGAGCGGGGAACACGGTGATGGTATTGTAAGATCCGAGTTTATTAGCCTGATGGTCGGGAAAAAAAACTACGAACTAATGAAAAGGCTCAAATACGCATTTGACCCGCTCAACATTTTTAACCAAGGAAAAATAATAGATGCATGGTCTATGGATGAATCCTTGAGATATATAGCTGACAGAGAAGAACCAAGTATTGAAACCATACAGGACTTTTCTGATTCAGAAGGCATCCTGAGAGTCGCCGAAAAATGCAATGGATCGGGTGATTGTAGAAAACCTATTTCCTCAGGAGGAACGATGTGCCCAAGCTATCGGGCTACAAAAGATGAAAAGGACAGTACCAGGGCAAGAGCCAATACTTTAAGAGAATTCCTAACCCATAGTAAGAAAGCAAATCGCTTTGATCATAAAGAGCTAAAAGAAATATTTGACCTTTGTTTGAGTTGTAAAGCCTGTGCCAGTGAGTGCCCCAGCAATGTAGATGTAGCCGCTTTAAAAGCTGAATTTCTCTACCAATATCAAAAAACCAATGGCGCCTCTCTCAGAACAAAATTGTTTGCAGAGAATGTAAAATGGAATAAACTTGGCTCACTAACACCACGACTTACCAATTTCGTTTTAGACACCAGTCTTACCAAAAAAATGATGGGAATCCATACGAAAAGAGCCATTCCCAAACTGGCTGTCAAAACGTTTAGAAAATGGTATAAGAAAAATGAAAAAAGATTGATCAATCCACCGTTTAATAAAGGGCGACTTTATTTATTTGTGGATGAATTCACCAATTTTTATGATATGGAAGTTGGAAAAGATTGTTTAGAAGCCTTGACCAAACTCGGCTACGAAGTTTTGATCACTAATCATACAGAAAGTGGCAGGAGTTATATTTCAAAAGGTTTTTTGGATGAAGCAAAAAATATTGCAAATGAGAATGTTACTTTTTTTAGCGATTTAGTAGATAAAGAAACTCCCTTAGTAGGAATTGAACCTTCGGCAATCTTGACTTTTAGAGACGAATACCTCAGGTTAGCTGATGATAAAATTGCCGCAAAAAAAATAGCTAATCATACCTTTACCATTGAAGAATTTCTTGAAAAAGAAATTGAAAAAGGCAGAATTCACGCCGATCAGTTTACTCAAAAACATAAAAACATTAAAATTCATGGCCATTGTCAGCAAAAATCGCTGTCAAATATGAAGGCCACTTTTACCGTATTAAATTTACCTCAAAATTTTAAAGCCACTATTATGAATACAGGTTGTTGTGGTATGGCTGGCTCTTTTGGTTATGAAAAAGAGCACTATGACTTCAGTATGACCGTTGGGGAAGACACTTTATTTCCGAAGATTCGCAACAGCCATAAAAAAACGACTATTATTGCCTCCGGAACGAGTTGCAGACATCAAATAAAAGATGGTACAAACCGAGCTTCATCGCATCCAATTAGCATCATAAATAAAGCCTTAAAATAATTTTTGCAGACATGGTAAAATTATTTAATTTTAACCCTTTCTTATCTCCATAAGAGAATGGTTATAAATACAGAAGTTAATACGGGCTCAGGTGCTGTCCACTTGGTAAATATCAAAATAAATGCTTGTAAAACAATGTTTTATAATTTTATTAATCAAATAATTTGAAATGAAAAAATTTATTACTGTTTTATCATTCACCTTTTTTTTATTCATCTCATCTGCCGTTTTAGGTCAGGAAAGTGAGACCACTACGCCAAAACCTTCTTTGAATAATGGTACTATTGAAAGCCAATTTGATTATTTGTACAGAAAATCAAGTTCATATCAAGAGTACAAAGTAGTCAAAAAAACTTTTTATCAAAAGATCAAAGGCAATGTGCTTGATTCAATGCAAGCCTTGAAAAAAGATCTTGTTGACACCAAAAAATTGGTTGAAGTTCAAGGAAATGAAATTAAAAGTCTAAAATCTGACCTGCTTACTACCAATGATAATCTTATTTCTGTAACTAAAGAAAAAGACAATATCAAATTTTTAGGTATGCCGATGACTAAAGCTTCTTATAATAGTTTACTCTGGTCAATCATCTTTAGTTTAGTGGCCTTGTTACTTTTCTTTATCTTTAGATTTAAATCGAGCAATACAATTACTGTTCAATCTAAGAATCTATTGAACGATACTGAAAAAGAATTCGAAGCCTATAAAGCAAAAGCACTTGAAAGAGAGCAAAAAGTTAGACGAGAATTACAGAATGAGCTGAACAAGCAAAAGTATGATGCCAAAAAAGGTAAAAAATAAACTATTTAACCTTCTTCAAAAGCCGTTTAAAATAATTTAAACGGCTTTTTTTATGCCTGGTTTTTCAATACTTGGTACTAATAAAATTGCGAATTAATAGATTTCCAAATCGAATGACTCACAATTTTTCTTATTTTTAAGTCTAAATCATTCATAAATTGAAAAACAAGACTCTATTTCTAATCCTTATCCTTATGGGATCAGTGGTTTACGCTCAAAAGAAATTACCAAAAAACAAAGCGTTTATTGAGCAATCAGTAGAAAAGCATAAAAAAGATTTAATCAGAATAAGTGATGAGATTTGGTCCAAGGCTGAAACTGCCTTTAAGGAGTACGCTTCGTCAAAAATCCTTTCAGATTATGCCAAAGCGAACGGTTTTACCCTTGAAAAAGGAGTAGCAGGAATGCCCACTGCTTTTATAGCCACCTATGGGTCAGGAAAACCCGTGATAAGTATTTTAGGTGAGTTTGATGCTTTACCTGGTTTATCCCAAAAAGCCGTCCCAACTAAAGAAACTTTGGAACAAGGAGTAGCCGGTCATGGTTGCGGACATAACTTGTTTGGAGCAGGAAGTCTTGGCGCAGCTATTGCCATCAAAGAATTGATTGAAGCTGGAAAAATATCTGGCACTGTTAAATATTTCGGTACACCAAGTGAAGAAAAATATTTTGGAAAAATATGGATGGTAAAAGAAGGTTTATGGAATGATGTTGACGTTAACATCAGTTGGCACCCGGCAGCCAAAATGGAGGCCGATGTTCAAAGTTCCTTGGCTTTGGTAGATTTTAAAGTAGAGTTTTTTGGACAGGCTGCTCATGCTTCGGCTGATCCCTGGAATGGCAAAAGTGCATCTGATGCACTTGAACTTTATACGGCAGGAATCAATTATTATAGGGAGCACGTGAAACCGACGGTCAGGATGCATTACCATATACAGGATGCGGGGCAAGTGGTTAATGTAGTTCCAGATTATGCAAAAATATGGGTTCGAATACGCGACACTAAAAGATCGGGAATGATGCCTGTGTATAACCGTGTAATGGCTATGGCTGAAGGTGCGGCTATTATGGCTAATGTAGACTATAAAATTTCGCTGATCTCAGGTATTTATGAGGTTCTTGTTAACCGATCTGGTGGTGAAATTATGCAAAGCAATCTTGAACTTCTTGGGCCCATTACCTATACTGAAGAAGAAACTGCTTTTGGAAAAAAAATTCAGGAAACCACTGAAAAACCACAAGTAGGCTTGGATGGCAGCATCAAAGGTTTGAAAGCAACTAATAAACATCCTGGTGGCGGATCAACAGACGTAGGAGACGTGAGTTGGAACGTCGCCAACATCAACCTTAACGTGACTACCGCTCCAGTTGACACCCCATGGCACTCATGGGCCGTGGTTGCCTGTGGAGGAATGTCAATAGGTCACAAAGGTATGATCTATGCATCTAAAGCCATGGCTATGACCATGCTGGATCTCTTTGAAAATCCAAAATTGCTTGAAAAGGTTAAAGCTGAATTTCAAGAAAGAAAGGGAAGTGAAGTGTATAAGGCCATTATACCAGATGGGCCACCTCCTATTCCTGCAAATTAGTTCATTATAAAACAGGATCAGTTTTACTAAAATTCTTACTTAATTAGTAAAGATTTGTGGTTTTCCAAATATTGAAGTGCGTTGGTTCCTTCATTGAATAACAGATCCAAAATACTTAAATTAGCTATATATCCGTGTTTAGTTTCGAAAACCTGGGTGTATTTTTTAAGATTGTATTCGGGTTCTTTTTTTGCCTCCACCAAATATCTAAAGTCTGTTCCATCTTTTAAATTTTCGATAAAACTTTCAGTAAAACTGATCCTGTTTTCTAATTGCAAACATTCGCTGATCACTTTATGGGCATAAAGATTAAAGTCAAATAAAGAAGTGTGTTTCTTATTAAAAATTTCAATGATATCATCTTCATAATATTCAAAATACGGGGAAGACCTATAAGACGATTCTAAAGATTTAATCAGTTGCTTCTGCCAGGGAAAACTATTGTCAATTTCAACATCTCTGGTTTTTTGCCTTCCCAGGCCTTTTGAATGAACGATTGGTACGGTAAGCAATTGTTTACCGTTAGCCCCGTAAATATAGCACCTGTTGCGATAAGTTTGTTTTTGAAAATTATCGCATTTTTCAAAAACTATATCAGCGCTGCTAGCCATCAGCACATACTGAATAACAGAAGCAAAAAAACTAGGTTGTATCAACAAAACCTGAAATTACTATTTAATTATGCGGCCTTTTTCCTATTTCTATACCAGTTGAAACCATAGGCAAGAAACATCAAGCCCAAAAAAGGAAAGAAAAATGAAATGGGTTTACCACTTCCTCCTACTGTTGTAAATAACCTCTCCCATCGGATTTTATCAAGACCTTTTCCATCCGAATTCCAGCTAAACCAGATAAATACGGGTTTACCTACAACATGATCAAAAGGAACATATCCCCAATACCTGGAATCTTCAGAATTATGTCGGTTATCACCCATCATCCAGTAATAATCCTTCGCAAAAGTATATTCAGTTACAGGGTCTGAATTGCCATTCAGATAAATATTTCCATTTTCTACCCTTAAACTGTTCTTTTCATACTCAACGATGATTTGCTTATAGAAAGGTAAAGTCTCTGTGTTAAGTGCAACAGTGGCACCCGCTTCCGGAATGTAAACTGGGCCGAAAAAATCTCTGTTCCAGTTTAAGGAATTCACATTTGGAAATACTTCTTCCCACTCCCCCTCTGGAGATATTCGACGGGTAAGACTTTTTACTGACGGATTATTTTTCAAAATTTCAGCATCATCGGATGCAAGGTTCAGTACATAATTTCCGTCAGTCAATCTTCCTCCCTCTCTAACATGATACCTGTTTTGCAAACTTTTAACGCTCAAAGCTTGTCCTCCAGTATTAGTTTCATAGAAAAATTGAAGCCTTGCACGATCAGGAAGTACATTTTTCTTACCGTTGATATAAACATATCCATCTATGATTTGAAGTGAGTCCCCTGGAATTCCAACGCAGCGTTTTACGTAATTCGATTTTTTATCAATAGGCTTTCTAATACGCTTTTTGGTTTTTTTAAAGAATTGCTCTACCGTATCCACCGGCCAGCTAAATACAACAATATCATTTTGCTTTATTTTCTGAAAGGCCGGTAATCTCAAATAAGGCAATTGAGGCTTTTTTAAATAACTTTTGACTTTTACCAAAGGTAAGGTGTCATGTACCATTGGTGCAGCTATGGTGGTCATAGGAACGCGAGCGCCATAATGAAACTTGCTCACAAATAAAAAGTCACCTATTAATAGCGATTTTTCCAAGGATGAAGTTGGTATCGTATATGGCTGCATAAAATACGTGTGCACCAAGGTAGCTGCAATCACTGCAAAAGCGATAGAACTAACCCATTCACCACCTGAGGTTCTTGGGTTTAAACTCCTGTCTTGAATATATTTTACATCTTCGAAATAACTCACATAAAAAATGTAAAAGCCTAAAGTGGCCACCACCAGAACAGAGTCTTGGTTGCTGTTTTTTCCAAAACTTCTAATGGTTTCAATCCATATAATCGGAATCATCAATAAGTTAATGATGGGTATAAACAATAAAATCACCCACCATTTTGGTCGGTTAATAATTTGCATCAGAACAATTGCATTATAAATAGGAATTATCGCCTCCCAGGCTTTTCTCCCTGCTTTTACATATAGCTTCCAAGTGGCCAAGAAATGTATCACTTGAATTATCAATATAAATAGTAACCATTGCGTTAAGGTCATAATAACTTATCCTTTTAATTGTTTATTTTCTTTAATTAGTATTCAATTGGGGCAGAATGTTACGTTTATCATAAATAACATAATAATAATTACAAATTCAGCACATCTTTCATTTGAAAAACCCCCTTTTTATCTTTTAGCCATTCGGCAGCAACTACGGCTCCTAGGGCAAATCCTGTTCTATTAAAAGCCGTGTGCTTAATTTCAATGGAATCAATAGATGAAGTATAGGACACTTTATGCGTCCCAGGAACTTCGCCTTCCCTTTTTACCTTGATGAAAAGTTCATCTTCACAAGGAGATTCTATGCTCCATTTATTCTTTCCTGAATGCACAAATATATCCTCAGCAAGCGTGATTGCAGTACCACTAGGGGCATCCAATTTGTGAATATGGTGGGTCTCTTCCATAGAAACTTCATATTCACCAATATTTTTCATCAATTGGGCAAGCTGTGAATTTAGCTTGAAAAATAAATTTACGCCAATACTAAAATTAGATGCATAAATAAATGAACCTTCTTTTTTTTCACAGTAGGTGACAATTTCTTTATATTTATCCAGCCAGCCAGTTGTGCCTGATACCACAGGAACACCATTATCTATACAGTTTTTAATATTGCCATAGGCTGCTGTAGGATGGCTAAAATCAATGGCAGCATCCGCAATTTTCAGGTCCATTTCTATAGGTTCCAAATCTTTTTTTATCACAATCTCATGCCCTCTTTCAATGGCTATCTTTTCAATTGCCTGACCCATTTTCCCATAACCTAGTAATGCAATCTTCATTCTTTTTATTATTCAATTAATATC
>JAUXCI010000001.1 GCA_030618945.1 Flavobacteriaceae bacterium | reverse complement strand
TTGGCGCAGTGCCAATATTTGCTTCCACGACTAACAAGGATGTGGACGCATTTGGAACGTCAAAAAGGAGGTATTGGATTAAGAGGCCCAGGTGAAACAGAAATAGAAACAGATAGAAGGATTATTAGAGATAAGATAACTTTGTTAAAAAAGAAGCTTAAAAAAATTGACAAGCAAATGTCAGTGCAAAGAATGAATCGGGGGAAAATGGTGAGAGTTGCCCTTGTTGGATATACAAACGTTGGTAAGTCTACCCTGATGAACGTAGTGAGTAAAAGTGACGTTTTTGCTGAAAATAAATTATTTGCGACTTTGGATACTACCGTAAGGAAAGTGGTCATTAGAAATATTCCGTTCTTACTTACTGATACAGTTGGATTTATAAGAAAACTACCCACCCAACTCGTAGAGTCGTTTAAATCAACGCTGGACGAGGTGAGAGAAGCGGATCTTTTATTACATGTCGTGGATATTTCACATCCTAATTTTGAAGACCATATTGACTCTGTAAATAAGATCATTGCTGAAATTTCAACTGATAGAAAAAAAATGGATAAGCCTACAATCATGGTGTTCAATAAAATTGACGCCTATGATCACGAGACCATTGAGGAAGATGATTTAACAACAGAAAAGACAAAAAGCCATTATACACTCGATGAATGGAAGAAGTCATGGTTTGCAAAAATGGAAAACAGCTGCGTGTTTATATCAGCACTTAACAAGGAAAATTTGGAAGAGTTTAAATCATTGGTGTTTGAAGAGGTGAAAAAGATCCATATGACAAGGTTCCCTTATAATGATTTTTTATATCAAGAATACGATGAGAAGAATTAGTCTTGCTCATCAGGATCATTGGCTTCGATAATTCCGTTCCTTTTGGCACGTATTTTCCATAATTTTCTGGCAAGGACCTGAAGATCTTCATGACCATCACTTTCATCTACAATTTCAAATCCTAACAGTGTTTCTATGATGTCTTCCTGTGATACAATTCCACTTACAGAACCAAACTCATCTACCACCAAGGCGATATGCTCTTGTTTTTCAATGAGTTTATCGAATAAGGTTTTTATTGGCATTTCCCTATTAGTTACAAAGATCTCCCTTGAAATACTGCCTAATTCTTCATCTCCCTTTCCGTCAATTATAGATTCAAACAATTCATCTTTTAAAAAATATCCTGAAATGTTGTCAGGCGATTCATTAAAGATAGGAATACGTGAAAATTTTAATTTGTGATTTTTGTCATAAAATTCTCTGATCTTCATTTGCTGAGGAGCTGTTTTTATAACCGTTCTAGGGGTCATAATATCTTTTACAACGATCTTTTTAAAGTCGATAATATTCTTGATTACCTTACTTTCAGATTCTTGAAAAACCCCTTCTTCTTGGGCAATATCAGCCATGACGTGAAAATCTTCACGACTAACATTTGTGCTATGCTTATTTTTACCGATAATTCTGGTCGTAAATTCAAGCAACCAAAGCAAGCCTGTAAATTTTAATGGAAACATCAAAGTGACAATAGCAATAGATGCAAATTTCGAAAGCTTTTTCCAATAATTAGCGCCAATGGACTTAGGAATAATCTCTGATAAAATGAGAATTAGCATTGTCATTATTGCAGAAACAATACCCACGGCATTATTCCCTGACCCATAAGTTTTTTCAGCTTGAACCCCAACAAGGATGGCACCAACCGTGTGGGCAATAGTGTTTACCGTTAAAATGGCGATCAGGGGTTGATCAATATTGTCCTTAAGTTTTTTAAGGGTTATGGCATAGGTTTTACCTTCCTTAATTTTTACGCTAATAAAAGTAGGCGTGACACTCAAGAGTACTGCTTCCAAAATGGAACATATAAAAGAAAAAGAGATAGAAACAACGCCGTAAAAAATTAATAAGGACATATATCTTCGTTTATGCTAATTTATTAAAATTAACATTGCATACTATAAAAAGACAAAAAACTTTAGATCTTATTATTGATAAAATAAAACCTAGCGCATCAATCCAGGGTTATATTTAACCCAATGAGCCAGTAAGATTGCAATTCATTGTCGATTGAATCAAAAGTAGCATCCGGATCCGTTTCTAAGTCATAATTAAGTGCTTCTTGTTTGTTTTTGCGCAATCCAAAGTCGAATCCAACACCAAGAGACTTCCAAAAGGTATAACTAAATGAATTTGTCCAGGTATAATTTGAATAATCAGATCCTTCATAGCTCATAAAAACAGAAAGATTCGATTTAACATTGAAACCATTGAAAGTACGAGTGTAATCTGCAACTACTTTGGCACCAAATGTAGAGTGATATTGTGAATCGCCACTACTAAATACAAAATTGTAGTTGGCAGGGTGGATCACAACAACAAGATCAGGTACTGGCGTCCAGGTTCCACCAACCCCAAGGTCTAAAAAACCGGGGTCATTAAAATTATTAACCAGGGTTGATCTGTATTCCAATAAAGCTGAAACAGCAAAGTTTTTTGCCACGTTATACCCGTAAAGTGAACTTAAAGTAAATATATCTGTAGCTACCTCGTATTTATCACTATCCGAAGGATCGTCTTCATCGTCAAATTTCACCCAACCAATATTAATATTAGTTGCATTTCTCCAAAAGTATTTATCCTCTATTAGATCTGCATAAGCGTTAATATTTATTCCGAAATTTCCTACTGAAGAGTTCGGAGATTCTTTAGAATACCAGTTACTAAAACCCGAAGCGCTACCACCAATAGTTCCGGTAGCTTTCAATCGCCATCCCGGAAGGGCATCAATCTGCCCTTGAATTGCATCAGCCTTACCCTGTAGAGCGCCAATAGAATCGGTTTTTTCTTTTTTTAAGGCTTTTAATTCTTCTTTGGTTTGTCCGTTTAGCGTACTTAATCCAGACAGCAACAGGAAAGCAAAAATTATATTTTTCATGGGGGAGTTGATTTTTTGTAAAAATAATTAATTTTAAGAATTAATGGTGCGCTTATTTTTTCTTTTTAAATAAGGGGACACTCGAGCAAGCCTCACCAAACATCAGGGACGATACTTTTGGCAGAAGTCTTTTAGTCAAAAGGGCATAGGCTGATTCAGGAATGTATTTATCAGCACACCCTTTTATAATCACGGGCATATCTTTGAAGGGTTCGATGTCAATAGACTCAATAGTTTCCTGAAAGATCAAATTTTCAAGTAAATCCAAATCTCCAATGACAAATATTTTAGCAAAAGGAGCAAGATGAACACTTATCAATAAATAAGCCCATGAAGGAATTATGGCATCTGTTGAGCAAGTTAGTGCAACATACTTTCCTTTATACTGTTGCCAATCGTGATTTTTGATGATTTCTCTAAAATCCTGTTCTCTTAAAATAAGCCCTTCATAGAGCCAACTTTGTATGTCAAGAAGTATGCGCTCACCTTCAGGAAAGTAATCCTCTAAGTCAAGGGTAACGAGCTTACTGTTAGTAACTCTATTTATAATTTCACCAGCCATCAGAAAGGGTTAATTTAAAGAAAACCTAATTCCAGTTTGGCTTCCTCACTCATCATGTCTTGAGTCCATGTTGGGTCAAATGTAATTTCTACTTCGGCATTTCTTACCTCTTCAATTGACCGTATTTTTTCCTCAACTTCCATAGGAAGGGTTTCGGCCACCGGGCAATTTGGAGAAGTTAAGGTCATTAGCACTTTTACATCAGTATCTTGGTTGACAAAAACGTCATAGATCAGTCCTAATTCATATATATCCACAGGTATTTCGGGATCAAAAATAGTCTTGATCATGGCCACAATTTTTTGTCCAAGATCTTCCTTCACTATATCACTCATGACGTTTCTTTAAAATGATTCTAAATAAGGGCAAATATAGGTCAATGTATCCTTACCTCCAAATATTGAAAAAATCAACTGTTTTTGGTTTGATAGGCCAGCGCCAGAAGCTTAATTTGTTTAATCATGGATAAAAGCCCATTGGCTCGTGTTGGCGACAAATGCTCCTTTAAGCCTATTTCATCTATAAAAAATGGATCAGCCTCCAAGATATCTTTTGGAGTTTGTTGGCTATAAACTCTGAGTAAAAGAGAGATGATCCCCTTAGTCAAAATTGCATCGCTATCAGCAGAAAAAATCAATTTTCCATTTTCATAGTCAGCGTATATCCATACCTTTGATTGGCATCCTTTTATCAGGTTGTCATCAGATTTATTCTGATCACTTATCAGAGGAAGAGATTTGCCAGTGTCTATAATAAACTCATAGCGTTGCATCCAGTCTTCAAATAAATCGAAGTCCTCAATAATTTCTTTCTGTATTTCTTCAATAGTCATTTTTAAAACTTATTTTTGCAAAAATAAGTAATTTGTAAGTACATGGGGAAACTTTTAATTGTAGGAACTGTTGCATTCGATGCAATTGAGACACCTTTTGGTAAAACGGATAAGATTTTAGGAGGGGCTGCCACCTATATTGGGCTTTCAGCATCTTATTTTAATTTAGATTCCGGATTGATATCCGTAGTTGGTGGTGACTTTCCAGAAGAATACCTACAGCTGCTAAGAGATAAAAAAATGGACCTGAGCGGGGTAGAAGTTGTAAAAGATGGAAAAACTTTTTTTTGGAGCGGTCGCTATAATTATAATCTAAACACCAGGGATACACTTATCACTGACCTGAACGTGTTAGCGGATTTTAAACCAGTTGTACCGGATCATTTTACTGACTGTGGTTTTCTAATGTTAGGAAATTTGCATCCTGCCGTACAAATGTCAGTAATAAATCAAATTCCTAAAAGGCCAAAACTAGTCGTTTTGGATACAATGAATTTTTGGATGGATAATACTCTTGATGAGTTGATGGAGGTGATTGAAAAAGTTGACGTTATTACCATTAATGATGAAGAGGCAAGGCAATTAAGCGGAGAGTATTCTCTTGTGAGAGCTGCTCAAAAAATTCATAAAATGGGACCTAAGTTTGTGGTCATAAAAAAAGGGGAACACGGAGCATTGCTTTTTAATAATGGCGATGTGTTTTTTGCACCAGCGCTGCCGTTGGAAGAAGTTTTTGATCCAACAGGAGCCGGAGATACTTTTGCAGGAGGTTTTATAGGCTATTTGGCAAGTACTCATGATATTTCATTTGAAAATATGAAAAGAGCCATTATCTATGGGTCAAATTTTGCTTCTTTTTGTGTTGAAAAATTTGGAGCCGAAAGAATGTTTGACCTCAGTCAGGAAGAAATTCAAAGAAGATTAAAACAGTTTAAACAGCTTACGCAGTTTGAAATTGAGTTAACACATTAACAGCTTATAAAATGAGTGATGCTATACAACATGAATGTGGAATTGCTTTAGTAAGGCTTCTCAAGCCTCTACAGTTTTATAAAGACAAATACGGGTCGGCATTTTACGGGATTAATAAAATGTACCTTTTGATGGAGAAGCAACACAACCGGGGCCAGGACGGCGCAGGATTTTCCAGCATCAAATTTGACGTTCCTCCCGGAACAAGATATATAAGCCGTGTCAGATCAAATGATCAGCAACCCATACAAGATGTTTTTGCCAAGATCAATTCTCGCCTCAATAGCGTTATCAGTGAAAACCCGGATAAAGTAAATGACTTAGACTGGCAACTGGAAAACATGCCTTATCTGGGCAATATATATCTTGGTCACGTTCGATATGGAACCTTTGGAAACAATAGTCTGGAAAGCGTTCATCCGTTTCTTAGACAGAACAACTGGAAACATAAAAATTTGATCGTAGCAGGAAATTTTAACATGACCAATTCAGGCGAACTTCTCAAAGAGCTTATCGAATTAGGACAGCATCCCAAAGAATATACGGATACGGTGACCGTCATGGAAAAAATAGGTCATTTTTTAGATGATGAAGTATTGGATTTATACTACCGGTTCAAACAAAAGGGAATTAGCAAAAAAGATGCTTCTCCTTTGATTGCAAAGGAGTTAAATGTTCAGAAAATATTACAAAGAGCATCGAAAAATTGGGATGGTGGCTACGCAATGGCCGGAATGATGGGTCATGGAGATGCATTTGTGCTTAGAGATCCTGCAGGAATAAGACCAGCTTTCTATTATCATGACGATGAAGTTGTAGTTGTGGCTTCGGAGAGACCAGTTATTCAAACCGTTTTCAATGTCGACATTAACGATGTTAAGGAAATTGACAGAGCTCATGCGCTGATCATTAAAAAGAATGGTACCGTTAGCGTTGATCCAATAATGGATCAACTTCCGAAGAAATCATGTTCTTTTGAGCGAATTTATTTTTCCAGGGGTAGTGACGCATCAATTTATCAGGAAAGAAAAATGTTGGGAAAATATATATTCCCAAAAGTGCTGGAAGCAATAGAAAATGATATTTCAAACTCTGTGTTTTCATATATACCAAACACGGCGGAAACTTCTTATTATGGAATGACGGAAGCCGCTGAGGAATATTTGAATGAACATAAATTACAGACGATTTTAAAAGGAAATAAAAACATTTCGGCCAAAAGGCTTACAGAGATACTTTCGGAAAGACCGAGAATAGAGAAGATAGCCATTAAAGACGCTAAATTAAGAACCTTTATTACTGATGACAACAGCAGAGATGATCTGGTGGCTCACGTATACGATGTTACTTATGGGGTAGTTAAACCTACGGATAATTTGGTGATTATTGACGATAGCATTGTTAGAGGAACAACCTTAAAAAAGAGTATTATAAAGATTCTTGACCGTTTAGGTCCGAAAAAAATTGTGGTAGTATCATCAGCTCCCCAAATTAGATATCCTGATTGTTATGGAATTGACATGGCCCGAATTGATGAATTTATTGCGTTTAAAGCGACTCTAGAATTATTGAAGGAAAGGAATCTTTATCACATTATTGATGAGGTCTATAAAAAATGTAAGGACAGTTTGAATCAAGAGCATACTGAAAATTATGTAAAAGAAATTTATGCACCTTTTACTCCCGAAGAGATCTCTGATAAAATTGCTGACCTTTTAAGAACTGAAAATATTAAATCGGAAGTCAAAATTATTTTCCAGTCCATAGAAGACCTGCATAAAGCTTGTCCAAATGATACTGGCGATTGGTATTTTACAGGAGATTTCCCGACTCCAGGAGGTATAAAAGTTGTAAATAAGGCCTTTATGAATTTTTATGAAGGTAAAAAGGAAAGAGCCTATTAATCAAATATGAATATATGAAGAATTTCAAATCTGAAAGAAAGTTTGTCTTTTTAATGATTGTCTTATTTTTAGCAATTGGGTGTAAGACCCAAGGCCTGGAAACATCAGCCCCTTTTTCAATAGATGAAAAAGAATATTTTTATTGGGTAGGAGGCAAACAAGGGACCCAGGGAAATACTATAAGATTTAGGGGTCGTACTTCTTCGTTGAATTTATCATTTTCTAAAATATTTTTTCAAAATCGCGAATACGGTGTCGTTCCTCAATTTAACAGTGAAGGATTCTTGTTAGAAGCTAGTTTTTCAGAAATGAGGAAGCCAGTCAACATTATGGGTACTAACCCAGCAATAGAAAAGGCCATTAAGGACCCAAATGAGAAAAAAAATATCCCATTTGATCTTGAAGATGATGAGGCCATTATACTCTATTCAGTTAATGGAAGAGAAGGCTATCATAAGGTTACCGCAATTATAGAGCTGGAAAAGCAATATAGACCCTAATTTACAGGTTAAAACTCAGGCCAATAGCTCCATTATTTCCTATTTCGGCAAATAAGCCAAACCTTTCGGTAAACAAATACCGGAATCCGACATAACCTGAAATACCAACCTTGTCACTTGATAAATACCCTAGAGCCAATCCGGGATAGATATCTAATTTACACGGTAGATCAAAAACGATACCTAAATGCAAATTGGTTCGGGCATAAATATAATAGTCGTTTTCATCATCATTTAAATATACGCTGGCTCCGGCTCCTACAGAAAACAGATCAGTCAAGCCATAATCAAAAGTAGCCTTGACACCTTCTCCATAACCATAAGCCTCGTATCCAAGGTTTATCATTTTGTCGCCCTTCCCGTCATAGGATTGAGAATACATAGTAATTGTACCCAAAAGGGTACAAAGGATAAATACAAATTTTTTCATAGCAAAAGTTTAAAAGATTAAACTCCTTATATTAAAACGCAATCTTCAAGGGTTTAGTATAATTTTTAAACTGTTTTTTTCTATCTAAAAAACCCATATTTCAGGCCCGATTCAATATTGACAAAAATCAAAAATTAACCCACGGTATAAAGTTTAATTAAGATGAAAATATTTGTAAGAAAAATCAAGGGGATACGTCGAACTATTTTATAGGAAGGTCAATATTAAGACTTTAGGTTAGAATGAGTGAAAATTGTTAGAACCAAAAAATTAACATTTTTTAAGATTTTTGACATTAAGTTGGCACGAATGTTGATTTAATATAGATGAAAAGAGTTCTTTGAATTAGGAAGGTGCGGTACGCTTAATATTTTAACAATTGATTAAGACATTTTAGAATAAAGTGTGTTTATTTTTGCATCTATAAAGCTGAAGATAGAAACCTTAAAATAAGGATTTTCTGCGTTAATAAAAAGACTTATAAAAAACACAATAGTGAGTATAAAAATTCTTTTTGTAAACGAACAACAAATTAGAAACGTAAGCGTTTAAAAGTTAAATGAAAGACACAAAACGCAATAAAAATATTTAAAATAAGGTTTGGTTAGTTGATTTTGGTTGATTTATTTCAACCAAATGTCGCCCCGAGGGATCGGGGCGATTTTTTTTGCTCTGAATTTTGGGTATCCGGAATATTTAGAGATCGAATTTTATACCTTGAGCTAAAGGAAGTTCTGTAGAATAGTTTATCGTGTTTGTTTGTCGTCTCATATATACTTTCCAGGCATCTGAACCTGATTCACGACCACCCCCGGTTTCTTTTTCACCGCCAAAAGCTCCACCAATTTCTGCCCCAGAAGTTCCGATATTTACGTTGGCAATACCACAATCAGAACCTGCAACAGACAAAAATCTTTCAGCTTCTCTTAAATTATTAGTCATGATGGCTGAAGACAAGCCTTGAACTACACCATTTTGAATGGCGATGGCGTTTTCCAACTCTCCTGAATATTTTAAAAGATATAGTATCGGTGCAAAGGTTTCGTGTTGAACAATCTGAAACGAATTATCAGCTTCTGCAATAGCAGGTTTTACATAACAACCACTTTCAAAGCCATCTCCGGTAAGTACTCCTCCTTCTAAAATTAATTTACCTCCTTGGGCCACCACCTGTTCAATGGCCTTTTTATACATATCAACCGCATCATGATCAATTAAAGGTCCCACATGATTATTTTCATCGAGTGGATTTCCTATACGAAGTTGAGAATAAGCCTCAATTATCGCTTCTTTTACGGTATCATACATGCTTTCATGAATAATCAGTCTTCGTGTGGAGGTACACCTTTGGCCAGCGGTTCCAACTGCACCGAAAACGGCACCTATGACAGTCATTTTAATGTCGGCATCTGGGCTTACAATGATGGCGTTATTGCCTCCTAATTCTAATAAGGAACGACCTAATCTGGCAGCTACACTTTGGGCAACTATTTTTCCCATTCTAATAGAACCTGTAGCCGAAACTAAAGGCACTCTTTGATCGGATGTAAGCATTTCACCAACACGATAGTCTCCGTTAATCAAACAAGAAATTCCTTCAGGAAGATCGTTGGCCTTAAAAACGGAGGCGGCAATTTGCTGGCAGGCGATGCCACAAAGCGGGGTTTTTTCACTTGGTTTCCATATACACACATCACCACAAATCCAGGCCAAGGCAGTATTCCAGGCCCATACAGCCACAGGGAAGTTAAAAGCAGAAATAATACCTACGGCACCCAAAGAATGATATTGTTCGTACATTCTATGGCTAGCTCTTTCACTGTGCATGGTTAGACCGTGCAACTGACGGGATAATCCAACAGCAAAGTCACATATATCAATCATTTCCTGAACTTCTCCCAAACCTTCCTGAAGGCTCTTGCCCATTTCATAGGACACCAATTTACCTAAAGGGTCTTTTAATTCCCGAAGTTTATCACCAAACTGTCTTACCACTTCGCCCCTTTGCGGCGCTGGGATTGTTCTCCAATGAATGAATGCCTTTTGAGAAGTTTGCATCACTTTTTCGTAATCCTCTTTTGAAGTGGTTCTTACTTTCGCGATCAATGATCCATCTACAGGAGAATATGACTCAAGTAATTCTCCGGATGAAAAGAAATCCGAACCCGTAGAGCTGCCTTCATTGATTTCTTTTACGCCTAATTGCTCTAATGCTTCTTTAATGCCAAAATCAGTTTTAACTAATCCCATTTTATAAGTTTTTGTAGTTAATAATAGTCTTTGAAAATAATATTCAATTTAAATATTGAAATGTAAAATTAGCAGGAATTAATTTAGGATTATGCTATTATTCAAAATAATTTAGCATTTAGCCGACTTAGAATGAGAAATTCGCAATGAACTCCATAAATGGATCTTTTTGATTTTAATAAATAAGGGTTTGGGTATTTTTAGAACTTATAATTTAAACCAGAATACAATCCAAAATAGTAAGGTCTAAAATTCCCGGAATTATTGGAGTAAGTATTGAATTGATATTTAAACATAGGGGCAACACTCAAATACCAGCTTTTGTTGATCTTATAATCTACATCAAATCCAAGGTTTCCACTAAAGTTAAAATCGTTGAGGTTGTTGGCGCTTCCCAAATCAGTAACAAGGTTTTGAGTAACCAAGGAAACTGAATTATCCGAAAGTATCAAGGTACTGAAACCACCAACTAAATTTAAACCTAACTTCTTATCATATAGGTTGTATTTCATTTCTATAGGCAGTTCATAATATTCCAAAGATTGATTTAATTCACCGCTAACACTTGATTTACTTAGTTCGTTTCCCGAAGCCACACTTTGACCGGTGGGAACTGGAGTTAAAATAATTCCGGACTTATCAATATTGATGTTGCTAGAGGTATTTTTTGAAGATGAAATCAAGGCATTAACTCCTTGTGTATTGTAGGCCATTTCAACTTTATTTACTCCTGATTGAATATAGAATTTATTACTAAGCTGATAATTAATTTTTACACCGATGGAAAGCGCATTATCAGAGGATTTAGTGTTATTTGACAGCGCGTCGTTTAATGGAGATCCGTTTTGAAGAGAATTGTAAAAAATCGGTGCAACGGTAGGTCCGACCGACCATTTTTTATCTTCAGTGGCCGCTAATTTACTCTTTTCAGGAATACTCTCCATACGGGCCGTTATAGATTCACTTTGATTAAGTTCTTCCAGAAAGTCATTTTTATCAATAATATATTTGCTTTCAATATTAGAATATACTGTAGAAATTTCATTGTTGGTGACAATAACATTATTGTTGGCCTTCTTAACAAAGATGGGTTGCTGAGCTTTGCGCGAGCTCTTCACTTCAGTTGTACTTTCAGCAAGATCAGAATTTGATTTAATAAATACAGGATTCATTGGAGTCTCAGTACTTCCCTTGGTAGTTTCTACACTTGATTCAGTTACCTGAGGCTGAACAACATTATTTTGGCTAGCGTTGAAATAGTATGAACCAACAGATACAAAAGCCAATAGCATCATTGCTATACCACTTAATTTTTTCCATAGAGCAATAGGCGTTTTTGCAGTCTCTGGGCTAAGATGACCTTCGATATTATTCCAGACTCGCTTGTTTGGATAAATTTCCAAATCTTTTAAGTTTTCCTGAAAAACTCTATCTATGTTTTTTCTTTCTAACATTACAATTTCGCCTTAGAGCAGACCAGCATTTTTCTGTTGCTGACTTAATTCTACTTTATCTTTTAGAATCAACCTTGCCCTTGACAAGTTTGATTTGGATGTTCCTTCCGCAATGTGTAGTAAATCGGAAATTTCTTTATGAGAATAACCATCCAACACATATAAATTAAATACCAGCCTGTACCTTTCTGGTAATTCTTGAATAATTCTTAACAAAAAGTCAAGTGAAATGTCATTTTCATCAATTTCAACCTCGACTTCATCCGGGTAATTTTCTTCAACCAGATTCAAAACATTTTTTTGTCTGTAAGTTTGAAGCGCCGTATTGATAACAATCCGCTTCATCCAACCTTCAAACGATCCTTTATATTTAAACTGATCAATTTTTTCAAAAATGGTGATAAAAGCCTCTTGCAGATTATCTTCAGCCTCTTCCATTGTTTTGGAATATTTTAGGCATATAGCGAAGAGCTTACCAGCAAAAAGATGGTAAATTTCTGATTGGGAGAAAATATCTCCATTTTTACATTTTTGTATGAGTTTCTTTAAACTCATTCGTGTTTTGATCAATTAAGTTAATGACGGGAACCTCCACAATCAAATAGGTGGGTTCACCATTTTCGTCGTCTCCTTGCCAGAATCTAAATATGTATGGACTTGTTTGCAAAGCATGAACTTTAAAAGTCAAGTTTTGCTCCAAATCCAAAACATCACAGTTATAATCTTCAACTACAAGTGAAATAACGGCGACATTTCTTGCATCCTGATCGTATTCATATAATACATCACTGTTTACATAACAGTTATCCGGCACAACATATTTCACTGTTAAATCATATACTTGGCCAAATACAAATTCTTCTGGTACCAAAGCATCTTCAACAGCTAAGAGTTCATAATGATAATCAGAGCTGTCATCATCAGAGCATGATACAAAGAATATAACGGCAAAAATTACAAAAATTATCCTTTTTATTACTAACATTTAACAAGAAATTACACTGACTTGTACTTTTTAAGATACTCATTTGTTAATTGGTTGCGTAAAAAAGCTATACTTTTGTTAAAAAGAATGGGATGAAATTCAAGGAGATTTTCAATTTGTCAAACCAATTAGATTTTGACCGAGTCGCTTTGAAAATGTTTCATCATCAGGCCGAAAACAATGCTATTTACAAAAGCTTTCTGAACCTACTGGGTATTGAACATGCAAGTATTTATTCAGTAAAGGATATCCCTTTTCTTCCTATAGAATTTTTTAAATCACATGAGATTTTAAGCTCAAATGACCCCGTTCAACAGACTTTTTTAAGCAGCGGTACTACAGGGATGACTCAGAGCAAACATTATGTAACTGACCTAAATATTTATGTTGAAAGTTTTACCCGAGGGTTTGAACAATTTTATGGTCCAATTGAAGATTATAGTATTCTTGCACTACTGCCTGGGTATCTGGAAAGAAAAGGATCTTCTCTTATTTATATGGCGGATAAGATGATTCAAAAAAGTAAATCCAAGCACAGCGGTTTTTATTTGCACAACCTTAATGAATTGGCTGAAAAATTAGAGAAATTGGATAGTAAAGGTGAAAAGATCTTATTAATAGGTGTATCCTATGCTTTGCTGGACTTAATAGAACTAAGAAAATTTAAACTTAAAAATACCACCGTCATGGAAACTGGTGGGATGAAAGGAAGACGTAAAGAAATGGTCAGAGAGGAATTACATCAACTACTTTCAGATGGTTTTGGGCTTGCTCAAATTCATTCAGAATATGGTATGACCGAATTGTTGTCACAGGCATATTCAAAAGGGGAAGGCGTATTTGAAACACCTGCTTGGATGAAGATTTATACAAGAGACCCAGAAGACGCGTTTAGTTTACAGCCAATGGGCAAAACCGGTGGAATAAACATAATTGATCTGGCCAATGCTAATTCATGTTCTTTTATAGCTACACAGGATCTTGGGCGAAGTATTAATGAACATCAATTTGAAATTCTTGGAAGATTTGACCATTCAGATATCAGGGGTTGTAACCTGATGGTTGTTTAGATCTGTTATCTATCCATTTCAATAAGCTGAAACTGAGTTTGAAAAAGCTATAACCAATTAACAGACCAAGTAAAGCCCCTGTAAGCACATCAATTGGAAAATGTACGCCTAAATAGACTCTACTATAAGAAAAAAGCAGTGGCCATATAAAAAATAAGCCCGTATAAGGATAGTATTTTTTAAGCCTGAGATGCATTAATAAGGTAACGGCTGTTGAGGTAGTAGCATGTCCTGAAACAAAACTAAAACTTGAATTGTTTTTTATTATTCTGGTGATTTCATTGATCGAAGGATCTCTGTTTGGACGAAGGCGTTCGAAAGAGTTCTTTATAAAAACGGTAAACTGGTCAGAAAAAGTTATCATTAAAGCCGTGAGTAACAATAATCCCAAGCCTTTTTTCCATCCGAATGATCGGAAGATCATATAAAAAAACAGGAGGTATAATGGTATCCAGCTGAGCTGATTGGTGATCAGAAGCCATAGACCATCCCAGTTTTCTGTACCCAGACCATTGAGATAAACCAAAAGGTTTTTGTCGCACTGGATAATTTTATCTAATAAGGTCAAGCTAGAAATTTCTTTTTATTGGCCCGGTGATGTCGTCAAGATTATCCTTAACCTTTTTTTTAAGGTTCTTAACGTCTTTCTGAATATCACTGGCTAGATTGGCATCAATACCTTGTTTTTTGGCACTTTCGGTAATTTCCTTTTTTACTTCATTAGTAGCACTTTTTAACTGCTGCATCCCTTTTCCAAGTCCCCGGGCCAATTCCGGTATTTTATCTGCACCAAATAACATGACCACGATAACTAGTATGATAAAAATCTCTGCCCCGCTGATAAATAAAAACATATTCTTCAATTATTAGACAAAGATAGTATAAATACTTATTTGAAAGGCTCAGAAAACAATAGATTGCTTTTTTCTTATTTGTATCTCCAGCTGCTAAGATCTGCCCCAATTGGAGCTGATTCAGCAATTCTTTTCATAATCTTAGGGATATACATAGAGTTATAGCGCAATCGTGAGATATGATTGGGATTTTCCTGATCACCATTCCAGCAATGCTCTGCCCGATCTCCGTAATCAACCTCTCCATCATAGTAAGGGTCAGTAGTGTTTTCCAGAAAATCTTCCATTAAATATACGGCGTTGTTAAGATAATAGTTATCCATATCACCGCAATAAATGTGAATTTTACCCTTTAATTTGGGGCCTAATTTGTCCCAATCCCTTTCCATGATATATCTTAGATCATAATTTTCCTTCCAGTAATCAGCAACTGTATGATCGATTTCCCCGCTGTATTTGTCCCATAATCTTAATGGATATCCGTCACCCCCCATAGGTGAATATGTGGCTTCCCAGATGTCCCATTGTTGGCCTGATCTGGATTTGTCTCCTAAAACCAATTCTAGATGATTCGATTGTTTTGATGTTGAAGAAACCTGTCCCAGATAATCCCGATGTGAAGGAATTTCAGTTTTTTGAAAGTCACCTTGATAGTAATAGGCGTTTTTATCTTCATAAATATTTGTAAGACAATAGCTTCTAAAGTCAATGGGATCAGGGCATGCAGCGAAACAGCCATTGTATTCGTCGGGGTATTTTACCTGTACGGCCAGCGCTTCCCAACCTCCGGTTGAACCTCCATATAGAAATCTGGACCATCCTTCACCCATACCTCTAAAGGTCTTTTCAATATAAGGAATCAGTTCGTGTGTGATCGCGTCCCCATAAGGGCCTTGATTCGCGGAGTTTACTGCATAAGAGTCATCGTAATAAGGGGTGGGGTGCTGTATTTCAATAATTAAAAACCTAGGGAAGTCAGGTTCGTTCCACCTTTTATAAAAGTCATAAGCTTCTTGTTGTTGAAGTATATTATAGCCTTCTACTTTGAACCTTTCAGAATAGTCCGATTTCATGTTCTCATCAGGTGGAACGGTTCTGAATCCTCCAAAATCAGATGGGAAATGTCCGTGAAAGATCATTAAAGGGTATTTGGCTTCAGGATGATCCTCAAAACCTTTAGGGAGAAGTATATGGGCTCCGAGATACATATCCCTGCCCCAAAATGCTGATAATTTTTCTGATTTGAATCGGATGTGTTTGATCCAATTTGTGTCTTCCGGAGCCTTGATTGCAGGAATTACCTGATCCATCACAATGGCGAGATCTTGTATGCCATTTTTACCCACGGTAATTTTAAAAGGTTTAGAATAAATATTTCCGGGTGATTTATTCCATTGCTGACCCTCTCCATTATCCATGGGTAATTTGACCGAATGACCAGAAGCCAGATCAAAGGTTTCATAAACATTTAATAGGGCCTGAACATAATAATCACCCTCCTCAAGATCGGATATACTTGGCATAGGAAAGCCAAATACATCATTGTCAAAATTGATTTGATCCGAAGCCGACATTGCCTCTACGTTTAATCCAAAAATGAGCTGAGATTTTAATCCACCGTTTATTTGAAAGCGTGGTTCTGTTTTGTCATTTTTGGCAAACATCAGCAATAGTCTTCCGTCCAAACTATCCATATTAAGGTCCTTCGAATAAGAAACAGCTACCGTGTTATTTGAAGTATTTTGGCTTGGTCTTTGACAACTTAATACAGAGAATAAAGGAATAAACAGTAATAGAAAATAAGGTTTCATAAGCTTAGGTTTTGACAACAAGGTAAGAAAAAAGACAGTAAATTATCAATGGAAATTCCTAGTCTACTATTTCTTGATGAGCATTCTTTTGATCTCATTCAGTTTCATAAGTGCTTCAATAGGAGTCAAAGTATCGATATTTGTGCCTAAGATTTCCTCTTTGATCTCTTCCAGTAAGGGGTCATCAAGGTTAATAAAACTCAATTGAAAATCTTTTTGTGAGGCTGCTTTTAATTTGGCCTGAATGTCTTCTGATGCATGACTTTTTTCCAGATGAGATAACATTTTGTTCGCCCTGTGTAAAACAGGAGAAGGCATGCCGGCTAATTTTGCCACATGAATTCCAAAGCTGTGTTTGCTGCCACCAGGAACCAGTTTTCGGATAAAGATCACATTGTCTTTAAGTTCTTTGACTGAAACGTTGAAGTTTTTTATTCTTTCAAAGGATTCACTCATATCATTGAGTTCGTGATAATGGGTGGCAAAAAGTGTTTTAGCCCTGGTGGGATGTTCGTGCAAATATTCCGCAATGGCCCACGCGATTGAAATGCCATCATAAGTACTCGTTCCTCTGCCTATTTCGTCCAGAAGAACCAGACTCCTTTCAGAAAGATTGTTTAAAATATTTGCAGTTTCATTCATTTCAACCATAAAAGTTGATTCGCCCATTGAAATGTTATCACTCGCACCAACTCTAGTAAAGATTTTGTCAACGATGCCTAGCCTCGCATTTTGGGCAGGCACATATGATCCTATTTGAGCCAAAAGCACAATAAGTGCCGTCTGTCTTAAAATGGCTGATTTACCACTCATATTGGGCCCTGTGATCATGATGATTTGCTGTTGATTTCTGTTCAACACCAAGTCATTGGCAACATATTCTTCGCCTGGAGGCAATTGTTTTTCTATCACAGGATGCCTTCCGTTAATGATCTCAATCAAGGTTGAATCATCAACAACGGGTCTTACATAATTATTGCGAACAGCAATTTTTGCGAATGACCCCAAGCAATCTAATTGAGCAATAATCTTAGCGTTTAACTGAATTTTCAGAATATAAGGAAGAATAAATTCAACCAGATCCAGGTATAATTCTTGTTCAATAACAGCGATTTTTTCCTGAGCCCCAAGAATTTTAGATTCGTATTGTTTGAGTTCTTCAGTGATATATCTCTCGGCTGATACCAGGGTTTGTTTTCTAATCCAATTTTCGGGGACCTTATCTTTATGTGTATTTCGCACTTCAATATAATATCCAAAAACGTTATTGAAGGCAATTTTTAAACTTGATATCTGAGTGCGTTCGATTTCCCGCTTTACAATATGATCAAGATATTCCTTCCCTGAATTTGAAATATGTCTTAACTCATCTAAATCAGTATGAACACCTGATTTGATAACCTTGCCCTTTTTAAGGTGTATTGGAGCTTCATCTTCAAGCGTTATAGCAATTTTGTCTATCAAACTTTGGCAGATGTCCAGGTCATTACCAAGAGAATTAAGGTCTTTATTATTGCATTGTTGGGTGTTTTCCTTTATTGGAATAATAGCTTTAAGAGAATCTTTCAAGAGCACTACTTCGCGGGGATTGATCTTTCCCGTAGCCACCTTTGATACAAGCCTCTCCAGATCACTTAACTTATTAATATCATCATTTTGATCTTGTAAAAAATCATCGTTTTGAATAAGGTATTTTACGATTTCATGCCTTATTTTGATCTCGTCTATATCCTTTAATGGAAGTGCCAGCCAGCGTTTGAGAAGCCTGCCTCCCATGGGTGAAATTGTATTGTCTATAATGTCTAAAAGGGTAACGGCTCCAGGCGAATTGGAAGTATACAATTCAAGATTGCGAATCGTAAAACGATCCATCCAGACAAATTCATCTTCAATAAGCCTTTGAATATTTGAAATGTGTTCTAATTTGTGGTGTTGCGTCTCTGACAGATAGTGCAGCACAACTCCAGCCGAAATAATTCCTTCTGAAAGATCGGCAATACCAAACCCTTTTAAGGATCCCACTTGAAAATGCTCCCTCAGAATATCCTCAGCTGCATCCTTTTGAAAAACCCAGTCGTCCAAAAGGAAGGTATTGAATTGACTTCCAAAATGATCAGCAAAAGTATTTTTACTGTTCTTCTGTATTAGGATTTCACTAGGACTAAAGTTTTGCAATAATTTATCGACGTACTCCCTATCCCCTTGGGAAATAATAAATTCTCCGGTAGATATGTCTAAAAAAGAGATACCAATATGTTTTTTACCAAAATAAACGGAGGCAAGAAAATTGTTCTCGTTGTATTGCAAGACGTCATCGTTTAAGGCCACTCCTGGTGTGACCAATTCTGTGACACCTCTTTTTACAATGGTTTTAGTAAGCTTGGGGTCTTCAAGCTGATCACAAATTGCAACACGAAGACCTGCTTTAACAAGTTTGGGTAAATAGGTGTTTAATGAATGATGTGGAAAACCGGCAAGGGCGGTTTCACCTTCTGAACCTGCGCCCCTCTTGGTTAAAACAATACCCAGGATCTTGGCAGCTTTCTTGGCGTCTTCACCAAAAGTTTCATAAAAGTCACCCACTCTAAACAGCAACATTGCGTCTGGATACTTGATTTTGATATTGTTGTATTGCAACATCAAGGGCGTAACTTTAATCGCTTTTTTTTTAGCCAATTTAGAGGATATTATTTAATTAACTTGTTAACCTAATGCAGGGTAAAATCTTGTTTTGACAAAGATATAATTTTAAAGAGAATATGGAAGCTCAAGTAAAAGAATTGGTAAAAACACTATAGATGTAAGCCACATTCAGTTTTAGGCGAATTATTCCATCTGCCACTGCGATTTTCTCCAGGAGCGGTACAATGAAAGCAACCAATAGATGAATAACCTTTTGACTTTAAAGGGTGAAAGGGTAAATGATGATCGAGAATGAATTGGTCTCTTTCAGAATAACCAATGTCGAGCAAAGGATAAAATTTCAGAATTGTTTCTTTTTCTTCAAAAATATTAAGAGAATTGCGATGATCATTTTGCCAATTCATCAGGCCTGATACCCATATTTTATAATCTTTTTTAATATGGTCCAGAGGTTTAACTTTATTGATATGGCAGCAGCGATTTGGATTGGTTTTCCATAGCTTTTTTTCTTTTGAAAATTCATATTCTATGGGCTCTGCTTTGATACTTACTACATTTAAATCATATAACTTGGCGAGATAATCTTTGTAAATAAGGGTCTCCTTAAAATGATAGCCCGTATCGATGAAATAGATGACCTGATCCTTTTTGACGTCTGAAAAAACTTTGAGTAAAAACGCGGATGTCGCAGCAAAAGCAGAGGTAATCATAATATCATTTTCATCGAAATCTTCATACAATTGTTCAACTCGCTTATAAACTGTCAATTTGTTATATTGACTATTTAGTTTCTCAATTCCCTGATTTTGTAAAGATGCAATCATCTAAATATGATAAAAAATAAGGGCCAAAAGTAAAGATAAATATGGCAATTAAAAACAAATATAATGTTAATGTAACAAAACCTACAGAATTAGTATACTAAACATGACATTTATCATATAATTGATCCATTGGTGAACAAAATCAGCTTAGAATCTATGTGGTTATGCTAGATTTTTTAATTTCGCAGTTCATGTGAACTTCATAATATGCGGAAATTAAAAAACAGTGAATTAAACAGGTTGGACATAGAACAGTTTAAAAGAACTAAAAAGATCCCTTTAATAGTTATTCTGGATAATATCAGAAGTTTAAATAATATTGGTTCGGTGTTTAGAACCGCAGATGCTTTTTTGATTGAAAAAATCTATTTATGTGGAATAACGGCTCAGCCACCGAATAAGGAAATTCATAAAACGGCTTTAGGAGCTACCGAATCGGTAACATGGGAACATACAGAAAGCACCCAGGCACTAATAGAAAAATTAAAGTCAGAAAAGATCATATTGCTGTCGGTTGAACAGGCTGAACAGAGCACTTCTCTTGAAGAATTTGAGCCAAAACTTGATCAGAAGTATGCGGTAATTTTCGGAAATGAAGTAAAAGGTGTACAACAAGAAGTGGTTGATGCGTCAGATTTTTGTCTTGAAATTCCACAGTACGGAACCAAGCATTCTTTAAATATTTCAGTAAGTTGTGGGATTGTTTTATGGGATCTTTTTTCAAAGATGAAGTTTAAAGGAACAAAATAGAGAGGGGTTTTCAAAAAGTTGACTGTGCTTTAAGGCTAATGAAGATCCAAGGGCTTCATTTTTCGAAATTTAACCAGCTTAAATTTTGATTTTTTTTTAACAGCTTTCATTTTTAAGTTTCATATTTTCGCATGTTAAGAATGAATCAGGACAGCTAATAAGCATGACGGACAAAAAGCAGAGAAGATACGACCAAGCCTATTTGAAAATGGCGAGTGAATGGTCAAAACTTTCACATTGCATAAGAAAACAGGTTGGGGCATTGATCGTAAAGGATAAAATGATAATCTCTGATGGATATAACGGAACACCAACTGGCTTCGATAATTGTTGTGAAGACGAAGATGGAAGCACCAAATGGCACGTCTTACACGCAGAGGCAAATGCTATTTTAAAAGTTGCTTCTTCTACACAAGCATGTCAAGAAGCAACCTTATATATCACTTTATCTCCCTGCAAGGAATGCAGTAAACTCATTCATCAATCCGGGATAAGACGAGTGGTTTATGCCAATGCCTATAAAGATACTTCTGGAATTGATTTTTTGGAAAAAGCAAATATCGAAATTTTATATCTACCCATAAATGAATAGAAAGACTAAAATATTCCTCCCCTTGATTATTGCGATCTCAATCGCCGTGGGCATTTTTTTGGGTACGTCCTTGAATTACCAAAAAAAGACGATTACTTTTTTCGGCGGAACACCACAGGAGAGAAAAATAAAACGTCTCATAGATTATATTCAATATGAATATGTTGACGAAGTAGATACAGACAGCCTGCTTGATGGCACCATCAAGAATATGCTTGTCAAACTTGATCCTCATTCAGTTTATATTCCCGCAAGTGAATTGGCCCAGGTTTCTGAATCCATGAATGGAAAATTTGTTGGCATAGGGATACAGTTCAGAATGTATAAGGATTCGTTGGCAGTGGTTAAAGTGCTGGAAAATGGACCCAGTAAAAAAGCAGGAATCAAGACAGGCGACCGTATTTTAATAGCGAATAATGATACGCTTTACGGCAGGCAGATTGATACTGATTATATCATGAAGACCTTAAAGGGCAAACCAAATACGACGGTTGACCTGCAGGTTTATAGAAAATCAGAACGGAAGAATTTATCTTTCAAAATTGTTAGAGGAGAAGTTCCTATTCAAAGTGTTGATGCCTATTATATGATCAGTGAAGACTTGGGTTATGTTAAAATAAACAAATTTGCCGCTACCACTTATGACGAATTCAAGGTTGCATTAAGTGCATTAAAGGAGCAAGGCATGAAAAAGCTTGTTTTGGACCTGCGTCATAATCCTGGAGGATATTTACAGGTCGCTACCAAGATTATTGACGAATTTTTAGAAGAAGACAAGTTGATCGTTTTTACAAAAAACAAGAAAGATAAAATTGACAAAACGTTTGCTACAAGCAAAGGCGATTTTGAAGATGGGCATGTGTTTGTATTGATCAATGGGGCTTCAGCCTCGGCAAGTGAAATTGTGGCCGGTGCATTGCAGGATAATGACAAAGGCACTATTGTTGGGAGAAGATCTTTTGGAAAAGGCCTGGTTCAACAAGAAATGCAGTTGGGAGACGGATCAGCTGTTAGATTAACCGTTTCGAGATATTATACACCAACAGGAAGATCTATTCAAAAACCATATGATCACAAAGGCAATGGAGCATATTTTAACGATTTTGAAAAGAGATATCACAATGGGGAACTCATGAGTGCAGACAGTATTAAGGTGGTTGATTCTTTAAAATATATAACGCCCAAAGGTAAGACTGTATATGGAGGGGGAGGAATTATTCCTGACGTATTTGTTTCTATTGATACTGTCCGGTATTTTAATAATTACCACTATCAATATGCGCAACAATTTGTTTTCGTGTATATTGATGAAAATGTTGATGAATTCAAAGACTGGAGTTATGATCGCTTTTTAAGTGACTTTGATCAGGATAATAGCATATTTCAGGAATACATAAACTCTGTGCCAAACGATCTTCAAAAACTTGATTCTGAAGAAGAACAAAGTCTCAAACTATTTTTTAAAGCAGTGTTTGCAAGGCAAGTATTTGATTACAATTCCTATTATAATATTATCAATGTGCAGGACAATATGCTTGAAAAAGTCATTGAACTAGATATGGAAGGCTACCCCATAGAACCCTAAAGGCTATTTTATTTTGTCTCAGAATCGTGGATCATGGTGGTTTGACCATCATTCCATAAGGTTAAAATGTCGGTTGCAACTTGTGTACCACTTCCGGCTGCTGTTGCAAACTGACTTCTCCAACCGGCTAATACACCGGCTACATAAAGATTATTATCGATCTTATGATTAATATTTTTCAATTGGATTCGTTTTTTTATTGCTGGTAAGTTTACATGCGGTTCCAGAAATTGATTCAAGCCTTTAATATTAAACAAATTAGAAGGTCCAACGGCCACAACTATTATTTTACTTGAAAAAGTATCCTTATTAGTTACAATTTGAAACCCAGAATCGTTTTTTTCTATTTTTTCGACTTTTTCGTTTTCAATTTGTACTACATCAGGATAAGTTTCTGCAAGTTGTTGTTTACCTTGTTTTAAGATCTCTTTTCCGGTAGTACCAGGCTTAATACCCAAAACATTGTTAAACAAGCCTCCATCCAAAGCCGAGGCTTTTTGATGCATGATAATTCCAATTTTTTTATGCTGCGCGAATGGTTTCGATTTGGCTGAGCCTAAAACAAGTGCACAGGACATTCCCGCAACTCCTCCCCCTATGATTAACACGTCAAAATTCATAATAATTTAGTTTAAAAGTCCTTGAATATTAGAAGCAAATAATTTCACGGCAATTGCCATAACAATAACACCAAATATTTTTCTGATCACACCGATTCCACCTTGTCCAATGAGTTTTTCAATTTTTGTAGAAGATTTGAGAACCGCATAAACAAAAATAGTATTCAGTATGATGGCAATTATGATATTTATATAATAAAACTCGGCTTTTAATGACAAAATAGTTGTCATAGTACCCGCTCCTGCGATCAATGGGAAAGCTAAGGGAACAACACTGGCCGTATCAGGCGAATCTTCTTTATACAGTTGCACCCCCAAGATCATTTCCAATGCAAGAAAAAACATCACAAAAGAACCCGCCACAGCAAAGGAATACACATCAATCCCGATCAAATTCAAAATTTGAACTCCTACAAAGAGAAAAAGGATCATAATCAGCATGGCAACAATTGAAGCTTTTTCAGACTGAATGTGACCAACTTTTTTACGTAAATCTATAATTATGGGGATACTTCCCACTATATCAATTACGGCGAATAGAACCATAGTTGCAGTCACGATTTCTTTAAAATTAAGTCCCATATTTTCTTTTTTTTGTGCGGCAAAGTTAGATAATTCTTTACAATGATTTAAAAATATATTCATGATTGAGGATTTCGGACGATGATATAGTTTGCTCTTTTGGCTAACGTTCTAAAGTGAAGGATAAAGCAAAGCATGATTGTCAAAAAGAATGTATTTTTGCTGCCGTACTTAAAAGAGTTAAAAAGATGTTTCAGCTGGATAAAACAATTATTTCTGATGATGTTCTTGAAAAGGAATTTGTGTGTAATCTTGGCGCTTGTAAAGGAGCCTGTTGCGTAAAAGGAGATGCGGGCGCACCACTTGAGCAAGAGGAACTAAAACATTTGGAGGAAATACTTCCTACCATGAAAAGGTATCTTAGAAAAAAAGGACTTGAAGCTATTGATCGAAATGGGCCCTATACAACAAACAAAGATGGTGAACATGAAACAACCCTTATTAATGGAGAGGATTGCGCTTATGTTATTTATGATAAAAACAATGTGGCATTGTGTGGGATAGAAGAAGCGTACAATCAGGGGGAAATCACTTTTAAGAAGCCGGTTTCATGTCATTTATACCCTATAAGGATACGGCAGTATAGCGAATTTGCGGCCGTAAATTATGACCGTTGGGAAATTTGTGATGATGCATGTTCCCTGGGTAAGGAAATGAAAGTTCCGGTTTATAAATTCGTTAAGCAGGCCCTTGTGAGAAAATTTGGACAAACATGGTATGATAAACTTGATAAAATTGGCCTAGAGCGGGAGGAAAAAAAAAATAAGTGATCAAACTTCTGATTTAATTATAGCTTAGTTAATGTATATTTACTTCAATAAATTTTTTTATAAGAATTAGTGCAGCTCAGACTAATACATATTTTTTTGGTTTTCTTTCTTCCAACAATAATTTGGGGACAAACGCTTGACAAAGAATATGTAAGAACACAAAACGTTAAGGCAGCGGCATTAAACAGGGAAGGAAAATTTGAAGCTGCCAATAAAGTTTTAGACATTCTTTTAAAACTTCTTGAAGACCAAGAGGCTAATTCCAGATTCTTTGCCACAACCTATCAAACTAAAGCAAAGATAGTTAAGAATTTAGGCCTGTATGAAAAGTCTACAGAAATTGCCAGAAAATCTTTGCGAATTTCATTGTCTTTAAACGATAGTGCAAATATTGCCGACACTTATAACACCATTGGTATTAACCACTATTTCCTGGCAGATTATGACAGTACTACCTATTATTATGAAAAGTCTTTTGAAATAAAGAAAAAAATAGATACTGGAGAATATGATTTAGCGGTTTCGGCCTATAATTTGGCTATAGTTTTTGAAGACCTTGGACAAGTTGATAAGGCCCTGGACTTGTATAAGGAAGCCGAAACAAATCTAATCAAAAGCGGTATAGAGAAAACGTTTTTATCAGACGTCTATGTAGGACTTTCCCATTTGAGTTTTTATGCAAGTGATTTAAATAGGGCGGAAGTGTATTCAGAAAAAGCGATGGATGTGGGCATTAAATCATATGGAGAATTCAATCCAAATATGACTTTTGTATACGTTTCTTATGCCAATATTTTGGAATCTCAAGGAAAGCATAATGAAGCCATAGCATTATTGGAAAAGAGTTTGAAGATTAGAAGATCAACCTATGGCGAATACCATAGATGGACTTGTGAGTCTCATTATGATTTGGCTAATTCTTATATGTTGATCGGGGAATATGAGAAAGCAGAGGAACTATATAAGCGAGCAATAGAAATTGGACAAGGCATAGAAAGCGGACAATATCTGGCATATGCAAAAAATTATCTGGCAAAGCTCTATTTGGATCAAGAGAAAAATTTGGACCAAGCCGAGGAATTATTGCGCGAAGGCCTTGAAAAGAATATAGGTGTTTACGGGCCTAAAAATGAGGTTGTTTCAGAGAATTACCGTTACCTGGCAAAATTATTTAAAATCAAAAAAGAAGCGGATGGTTTTATGCATTTTTTGGGCGAAAGCTTGAATTCGGCAAATTATGAGCCTGATAGCATTCAAACAGTTATTGCTCCCATCCAGGCTTTGACCTCATTGATGTTATTAGGTGAATGGTATGAAAGCAAACATGATGAAACTTCAAAGATTGAATTTTTAAACAAATCGTATGCCTTGATTGATGAGCAATTCATATTAATAAAATATATACAGAAAAACTTTTCTTCAGATAGATCAAAAATAAATTTAGCAAATAAGTATCGCAATGTTTTCGAAAAAGGGTTGAATTTATGCTGGAAACTGTATCATACAACTAATGATTACACTTTTTTGGAAAAGGCTTTTGAACTTTCTGAAACAAATCGAAGCACTAGTTTACTCAACGGATTGCAAGATGTTAAGTACAAGCTTTATTCAGAGATCCCATTGGGTAGGTTGGAATTTGAAAACAAGATAAAGAAAGAATTAGACAGGGTAAAAATGGATCTGTACTATGAAAAAACTGCCGATACTCCAGATAAAGAGATTTATAGTGAGCTATTAAACAGTAGAATAATTCTTACGAATAGACTGGACAGCATCCACAATTCTTTTTACAGGGATTTTCCAAAATATCGAGATTTAAAATACAATAATAGAATCATAAAAATTAATGATGTACAAGAAGGTTTAGTTGAAGACGCTCAGATGATTACTTATTTTTTAGGAGAAAAACACCTCTATTCTTTTAGCATTACAAAGAACAAGGTTAACCTGTTAAGAGGAGATGTGGCTAAAAAATTGGTGGATCAAACAGACTTGCTAAGGAAAAATCTGGAAGCAAGAAATAAAGTTGAAGTGTATAGCAAGAATCTGTATTTATTTTTGATTAGCCAGCAAATTGATCCTTCTAAAAAAGATATAGTTATTGTTGCCGATAATATACTGAGTTATATCCCCTTTGAAATCCTTCAAAAAGAAGAAAATTCTTATTTGTTGGAAGATTATAATATTAGTTACTCAGGATCAGCGAGGTTATTTCTAGAACTGGAGAACAGATTTTATCAATACAAATCTCCTAATCAGTGGGCTGGTTTTTCTCCTACTTATTTGAATGAGAATGTACTTTCATCTACTTCTGATGAAATTGAAGAAATTGCAGATTTGATGGATGGAACAAAATTCATCAAGGAAGCATCAACAAAGGAAAATCTTTTTAGAAACAATCAGAAGTTCTCCGTTTTGCACCTAGCGATGCATGCTGAAATAAATCATAATAATTCAGCGTATAACAAGTTGATATTTGCTGATGGCGACTTGACATCATCCGAGATATATACATCAAACAGCAAAGCTAATTTAGCCGTCTTAAGTGCATGTAATACAGGTTCTGGAAAGCTTGAAAAAGGGGAAGGCGTCATGAGCATGGCAAGGGCGTTTCATTTCTCTGGAATTCCTGCTGTGGTGATGAGTTTGTGGAAAGTGCCTGATTTTGAGACGAAAACCATCATGATTGATTTTTATAAACATTTGAAAAAAGGAAAAAGTAAAAGCGAAGCTTTGCGCCTGTCAAAATTGGATTACCTAAAAAATACTTCAGACGAACAACTACGTCATCCTTATTTCTGGTCAGGGTTTGTGATAAGTGGAAATACAGACCCCTTGATTCTTAAACAAGGAACAAATTATATCTTATGGTTGGGAGTGCTCTTATTTGCATCTGTTTTAGCAGTGCTTTTGCTAAAGAGAATCAAATAATTATTTCAAAAAAGCTAATACTTCGAGTGCCTCCTCTTTTTTATAAGTGTGGGAAGGTTGATTGCTGATCAAAGATAATTCTTCAATGGCCTTTTTATCCTCATTATTTTTAATGTATGCAAGGGCCAGGTACCATTTAGCCTTTTCATCAAAATTTACGGATTTACCTTTAAGATTTTCAGCTTCGGCTATTGGAATTAGCAATTCTATAGCCCTGGATAATTTGTTAATTTCCATATAACTTAAGCCCTTATAGAAATTAATATAGGAAGCTTCGGGATCAGCTACAGAATTAAACAAATTGATTGCTTTATAATAGTCATGTGCTTCATAAGCGACAAAAGCCCTATACTCTATGGTGTTTGGGTTTTCCCCTCTCACCACTGGTTGAATCGTATTTCTGAATGACTGAAAGTATGTTTCGTAGATAACTTCATTAGAAGGAAAATATTCGGTTTTTACAGAATAAAGTCCAATAGTTGCAAGGATGAAAACTGAAGCTGCTACCAACCATTTTTTTGGAAGCATCATTAACCTTGAATTCTGTTGAATTTTATCCTCAAATTTCCCCAAAGATGTTTTAAGGTCTTCTTGCTGACTAACAGCAATAACCTTTTTCAGATCTTTTCGAAAGATAAATTCATTCTTAAAAACTAAATCATTTTGCAATAAATCATTAAATAATAATTGCTCCTTAGGACTAAGAGAATTATCAAAATAACGATCGATCAATTCAAAATTCTTCATAATGTTTATTGAGCAAATTTTTCAGTTGCTTAATACAACGTGATTTTTGACTTTTTAATACCTTCTTGTTGCTATAATTTAAAATTTCTCTTATTTCATCCAGATTATAACCCTGATAATAAAACAAATTTAAGACACTTTTACATCTATCACCTAATTTATCATAGTATTTTTTCAGCAATCTCTGTTCCTTAGTTAGGTTTGTGGAATAAAGGTTAACATCAAAATCTATATTTTCTTCGACAAGATCATAATCAGCTTCAAAATCAAATTTAGATCGAACTCTAAAATTATGAAATATTTTGTATTTACCAATGGCAAAGAGATAGGTGGATATATTACTTTGACGTGTATCAATTTTACCATTTATCGGATTCTCTCTCAAAACCAATATAGAATCCTGGTAAATGTCAATTGCGTCATATTCTTCGACGTTATATTTTTTTGAAAAATTGATAAACCCCTCCCTGTTATCCAAATATATCTTTTCAAGCATTTTATCGTCACCTTGCTTTAGTAAGTTGATGATATTTTTGGAATTAGAGGTATTCATATGAAACAAAGAAAGTAAAAAGATTTATAAAATCTATCGGGAATGAGAAAGTATGTTCTCTTCTCGATTTTAGATAGTCAAATTTACGTGAGAAAATCTTTCCGATTGAAATGAACGCCGTTCTTGTAGTAAGGTTAATCCTTTAAATAAAAAATTGTCATTTTGAAGTTTTTATTAATAAACACTTTTAACCCCTTTAAAGCTGGAACGAAATTCAGACGGGGTACAATTTTGATATTTTTTAAAGATTCGGTTGAAGTTTGAAATATTATTAAAGCCACAGTCAAAACGAATTTCGGTGATACTCTCATTGCTTTCAATCAACCTTCTTGTGGCTGCCGCTAATCTAATGGCTACTTCAAGCTTGGATCAATTGGTTGATTATTGTGTAAATTCACCAATAGATCAATTGCATTCCCACCTTTCAGTGGAAACAATTAATAAATTGATCGATAAGAACCAAGCATATGAAAACAAAATATAGCCCCGGTAACGATTTAGAGCCTGTCTTTCTCCGATTGAAAAACGAATTTTCTGTAGAATTGATGAACATCCTCGAATTTTGGTCCTCCTCATGCGTTGATGAAAAATACGGAGGATTTATTGGTACGATGGATCATTTTGGGAAAACAATACCGGAGGCCTCAAAAGGAAGCATTCTCAATTCAAGAATTTTGTGGACGTTTTCGGCAGCTTATAGGCTTACCAAAAATGAAGAATATAAAATTTTAGCTGATAGGGCCTATAGGTATATCACTAATCATTTTTGGGATGATAAAAATGGAGGTCTTTTTTGGGAGTTGGATTATTTCGGAAACCCTCTCGTTACAAAAAAGCAGGCCTATGCTCAGGGCTTTGGTATTTATGCCTTTTCGGAATATTATAATGCAACCGGGCTTGAACAAAGCCTTGCCTATGCCAAAGAATTGTATGTTATTCTAGAAGAAAAATTCTGGGATTTTCAATTTAGTGGATATGTAGAGGCCTTGACCCAGGATTGGCAAAAGATTGAGGACATGAGATTAAGCTTAAAAGATTTAAATGCGCCTAAATCAATGAACACACATCTTCATCTCCTGGAACCCTTCACAAACCTATATAGAATATGGTCGGATGCCAGGCTCAAGAATAGCATTCAATCATTGATTCTAATTTTTACGAATAAAATTTATGATTCAAAAACAAATCATTTGAATTTGTTTTTTGCAAATAACTGGACTACTCAGTTTCAGGAAGTATCTTTTGGACATGATATTGAAGCCGCTTGGCTACTGAATGAAGCTGACATGGTGATCAATGACGGGAATCTAAATCCGGAACTGCAATGCATCACAAACAAGCTGATAGAGGTAACTATTAAAGAGGGACTGGATTCAGATGGGTCAATATTTTATGAACGAAATGGAGCTCACTTAGATTCGGACAAACATTGGTGGCCACAAGCAGAAGGTTTAGTTGGTTTTATGGACGCTTATGAGCTTGATGGGAATCAACAATACTTTGACAAACTGATGAATTTGTGGGATTTTATCAAGTCTAATATGCTGGACAAATCTAATGGAGAATGGTATTGGCGAGTGGATCATAAAAACAAGCCAGTTACTACTGAAAATAAAGCAGGTTTTTGGAAAGGTCCTTATCATAATGGTCGGGCAATGATAGAGTTAATTGAACGAATAGATAAAATGAAATCAATATCATGAGTGAACAAATAAAATTAAAGGAAAAAATAGCTTATAGTTTTGGCGATTTTGCCTCTTCCATGTTTTGGAAATTATTTTCTATGTTCCTTATGATTTATTATACTGATGTGGTAGAAATATCTCCTGCTTCAGTTGGAACCATGTTTTTACTAACGCGCCTTTGGGATGGATTGAACGACCCTATCATGGGTATAATTTCAGACAGAACCAG
>JAUXCI010000069.1 GCA_030618945.1 Flavobacteriaceae bacterium | reverse complement strand
TATGCAATACAAAGTACTATACTTTAACATTTATTTAACATTTCTATATTGCAGTAAAATTGGCATTTTTGTTGTATTTTAGGGCTTTAAAGAACGATAATGGCAAAATTTACAATTAAGAATCTCAACCTGTTTTTAGCATTTAAATTACCTTCTGCCTATTTTTCGGGTATAAGAGTGGTTGCTATTTCTGAACAAAAGGCGGTGGCAAGGGTCAAACACAGGTGGATAAATCAAAACCCTTTTAAGTCATTATACTGGGCAACCCAGGGTATGGCAGCAGAGCTGGTTACAGGTCTGCTACTGATGAAAAAAGTTGAGGAATCAAATTGCAATATTTCCACGCTCGTGGTAGAGCAGCATGGTAATTTTTCAAAAAAAGCTACCGGTAAAATAACTTTCAGCTGTGACGAAGGAGCACTTATTGACAAGGGTTTAAAGACCGCTATTAGCTCAGGTGAAGGTCAGATCATTGTATTGAAAGCTACTGGTATTGATGAAGAAAATGAACTTGTTTCCAATTTTGAATTTACCTGGAGCATAAAACTTAAAACCCCTAAATTATGAAAGCGCACGATGTTTTTTTACTACTTTGACCGGTCCCGGTATGGTGGCTATCCAATCTCTTCCCTTTAGCAGAATGGCTGACCGAATACTATCACACGCCCCTTCTCATGGAGGAAAACGCAAAGGAGAAGGAAGTGTATTGGGAGGATTTGGTGACCTATTAGACGGTGATAACAGATTCTAATAAGGATTAAATTATTGTTGACTTTTTATTTCCTTGATAAATTTATCCAACTGCAAACCGTATTTTGAAACCTTAATTTCTTCACTTAAAGAATTATTCACGGTATCCAATAATTTTATATTCGCATTCGCCAATTCAGTGAGCGCTATATAAGGAGACACTTCATAATCTCCATTTGTGACGGCAAAATTCGTGGCATACAAATACCTTTTTCTATTCCAGTTTTTCAATTTCTTAGCTACTATATCAACTGAGTCCTGACTTCTTATCTTACGCGCCTCATATTCCTCCTTGATCAGGTCTAATCTTTGATTGTTAAACTTGTTTTGAATGTCATTATATTTATTTAACAAATCCTGGTTATCTGATCCTTTTATCACCGCCTTTTGTTCAAATCTATCGAGCTGTGAACTGATACTTATCGTATCTTTTTCTCCGAAAAAAGAAATCCTCTTTGTACTATTTCCTAAAGTTAAATAATACATTTCGGGACTCTCCACAACATCAGTCATCATAAACTCAGTACTCCCGTTAACGCTGGCTGAATCTACTGATACAATTAGTGAATCTATTTGTTTTTGTAAATAAAAAGTTCCTTTTTTTAATCCTTTCACAGAACCCTTTACATACATGGTATTTTCATTTTCCTTAGTACAGGCTATGACAGCCATAAAAACTAATAATAAGAGACCTATCTTCTTCATTTTATTTGGGTTTTAACAGTGCGCAAATATATTAGAAAAAATGAATTAATTCTATACTAATTTAGATGAATTAAGGTGAGACCAATTGCATTAATATTGTACAGCCAATCGCTGCTACAGTTCCTACAGCATAGCCAAATACCGCCAACAAAACCCCAACGGTTGCCAATGAAGGATGAAAGGCAGCAGCCACTATAGGTGCCGAGGCAGCTCCACCAACATTTGCCTGACTTCCAACCGCCAAAAAGAAATAAGGTGCCCTGATCAATTTAGCTACTATAATGAGCAATAAGGCATGAATTGTCATCCAAATTAGTCCAATACCTACCAAGCCAATATTATCCAGAATCAAAGTAAGGTCCATTTTCATTCCAATGGAGGCCACCAAAATATAGATAAATACACTCCCAATTTTACTTGCGCCAGCTCCTTCATAGTTCTTCGCCTTGGTAAATGACAACAATATTGCCCCAATTGTTGACAAACTGATCATCCAGAAAAAAGAAGATCCTAAAAACGTAAAAATATTTTTTATCGTAACATTTTCCATACCACCTACAAAATCACTAAAAAATTCACTGAGATATCCAGCGCATAAATGAGCCAAACTTACGGTTCCAAAGGCCAGTGCAATCATGATCATCAAATCAGTCAAACTCGGGTTACGTTCCACTTTTTTAGAAAAGGAACTCACCTTTTCCTTAAGCTCTTCAATCGCCGCTGTATCAGACTTTAACCATTTATCAATACCCTTTGATTTTCCGACTCCGATCAAGATGATGGCCATCCATATATTGGCCACTACGATATCAACAAAAACCATTCCTCCATATAGCTTTTGATTGTATCCATAGATCTCCAACATTGCTGTTTGATTAGCTCCCCCTCCAATCCAGCTTCCCGCAAGGGTAGAAAGACCTCTCCATACCGCATCAGGTCCTGCCCCATTTAAGGCCTCGGGATAAATAACTGACATTGCTAGAATTGCGATTGGTCCACCAATAACGATCCCCACGGTACCAGTAAAGAACATGGCCAAAGCTTTCCAACCCAAGTTAAAAACCGCGTTTAAATCAATACTTAAAGTCATCAATACCAAGGCCGCAGGTAAAAGATAGCGGCTTGACATAAAATATAAATTCGTCTTATGTTCAACAATTTCGCCTGAACTACTCATGGTTTCCCATTCTGGGGCTATCAAACCCATTGTAGTCAAAACTGCCGGTAGCATATAAGCCATAAAGAGTGATGGAACGATTCTATAAAATTTAAACCAGAAACCTTTCTTAAGCGATGAAGTGTAAAAAATTACACCAAGGCTTATCATTAACATACCAAAAACGATGGTGTCATTCGTAAATAAAGGTTCGTTTCCCATTTTAATTATGCTATAAATTCGGTTTTATTAAATTCTTTTAACTTTATTCAATTCCCAACCATAAAGATTGCATTGCTAAAAAGGAGCTTCCCGTCTTCCCAAAAACTCCTAAACAAAGGGTCATCTACCAAATATACGACACAACCCTTTCCTTTTTTCTCCACTCCGCACACCAAAGACTCTTCAACAGAGCCTAAAACATTCGCACCTGTGTATCCACTAACTTTATCAGCCTTATCCTTGATTACGCCAACGTTGTACCCTTTTTTTAAATAGGCGTAACGTCGCCCGCTAACCTTTAAGGTATAATAATGATCTCCATAACCAAAACCCAGAGGGTTTGTATTATCTAAAGAGGCCCTAAAGATGCTCCCCTTTATTAAATTGGAAATCGCATTCCGTTCTACATCATTATAGGTTTTCAATTGATTCTCTTTTTGAAGCGAATCTTTACTTTTTTTGGCGGCCTTTTTCATTTCTTCATTTTCATACACTGAAATGTCAAAATCATCCGATTTGGCAAATACAGAAATTGCGGAACTCACTGCAACGATCTTCCCTCCTTTTTCAACCCATCTCTTCAAATCTGTCAATTGCTTATCCTTCAATATTTGGCTGTAATACCCAGCAGGAATTATGAGAATATTGTAGTCGTGTAAATCCACCCCAGTGAAATAATCCGTGTCTAAAATGCTAACCTGATACCTTATTTGTTGCTCAAAAAAGTGCCAAATGGCACCAAAATTAAGTGACGATACGCCTTTACCTGTTAACAAAGCAATTTTTGGAGCCTTTATATAACTTATTTTGTTAGAGCCAAAGGCAATTCCATTAGAACTTAAACCCGAGCTAACCTCCCTAATATTTCTTTTAAATTTAATCGCTGCTTCTTTTAGAATTGAATCAAAACCAACTTTATTTTCATTTCCTGCCCGTGTAATCAAAAGGCTACCAGCCGCATATTGCTCTTTTTCCAAGGTAAAGGGCTTTTCTGAAAACCGCACCTTGATCTTTTTTTGCAATAAATAAGAAAGGTAGGCAACATCTTCTATGCTATTCCATTTTGAAATATAGGCATACGGTTTATCAAGGAACTGTTTCTTGTTTTCTTTAATCACTTGCTTATATGGATTTACCTCTATTTTAGAGGTGAGTGCATAAGCGTCAAGCCCACGAGCATAGGGAAGTGACCAGGCAGTTATATCATAGGTTAGAGAGTCGCTTAGCTTGGTTTCCGGTTCGAATAAAGCCTTGATTAAGTTGGATTTAGGTTGATAACAGTTGATGATGATATCGTCTGCTTTGATATCTACTTTCAGCATTTTATTTGACTTATAACTAAAGCCTTTTGTACTCACATTTTTAGAGGCAGACCCATAAGCGATCAGGTGGCGGTCAAGTAGTTTCATCAGGCTGGAGATCTTGTCCTCATTATCATTCTTAATTAAATACGATTTGTAAATCCCTACAGGCTCTGTGAGCGCCTTATCGAAATATTTGGCAAATTGCTCATTCAACTCCTCAGCGTTTTTTGAAGCTACCTCCAATGTGGATAAACTTGTTGTATAATGATGCGCTATTCTGTCTTTAAGAGACAATTCTTCCTTTTCTCTGGTAAGAACCCCTAAACCAGCTCTCCCGCCACCGCCTTGTTCATAGGTCATCCCAATGGCGCCATTAAAGGTCGGATAAGTATCTCCATAACTAGGATAAAGCAGGTCAAAGGTTTCATTATTAAAATACAACCAGCCTTTTTCATCAAAGTATCTGGCATGGTTAACACCCATTTTAACTTGAAATTCTTTTTGGTAAGCACTAACTACTTCGTGATAGGGCTCTGCGGCCGGTGCGAAAAAATACGAAGAATTGATACCCATCTCGTGAAAATCAACGTGAACATTGGGCAACCATTGATTGTATATTTTTAATCGTTGTTGTGTTTCTATCTGAGTAGCCCAGGCCCAATCTCTGTTGAGGTCAAAAAGATAGTGATTCGCTCTTCCTCCAGGCCATGGCTCATGATGCTCAATAGCATCGGGATTATTATTATAGGGTATATTTCCCTTTTGAGTATACCAATTTACATATCGTTCCCTCCCATCAGGATTTACGCAAGGATCAATAATTACTACCGTATTCTTTAACCATTCCACAGCTTTCTTGTTATCGGGATTTACCAATTCATATAAGATTTTCATTGCAACTTCGGTACTTACTGATTCATTACCATGAACATTATAACTAAGCCAAACAATGGCAATATCCTGTTTAGGCCCATCACTTTCGTTTAATCCCGCAGACCTCAATTGATTTGTTTTTATTTCCTCTAAGCTATCGAAATTATCCGGAGATGTTATAATAGCGACTTGTAGCGTTCTGTTTTCATAGGTCTTTCCATAATTGACCAACTTTACGTTACCATTATTATTGGCCACGTGCTCAAAATAATCAAGCACCTGATCATGTCTTGAGAATCTGTCACCTAATTCATATCCTAAAAATACTCTAGGAGACTTGGTTTGGGAAGAGATAATTTGGCTAAAAAAAATAAGAATGAAAACAATTTTGAAGGAATGGCTCATATAAACAAAAAATAGTTGTCCAAATATATAAAAATCCTTTTGAAGGAATGGGAAAATCTATTAATAGCTACAATTGTAAAATCACCTTTGTATTAACCTGAGTTCAATTTAAAATTTTGACACAGCTTTAGCTAATTTTTTCATAGACAATTATAGATTTTCGAAGTACTATCGGGATAATTCCAGAAAATTTAAGGCAGTATATGGAAAAATTAGCAAAGCCTTTTCAAGGAAAACCATTAGTACAACATTTTTGACTCAAAAAACCCTTAAAATAACCTGTTATTAATCATGTTTTTTAATTCAAAACTAATGCACTACTGATTTTCTGTGTTTAATATTTTAAATCGAACTCAGGTTACCTGAGTTCGATTTAAAATATCTATGGTACTAATTAATTCCATTATATTTATCCTGCGAATTGGAATAAATATTATGATTAGATTTTTGTTGGCTTTTATTTTTCTAATACCAGTCTATTTGTCGGCTCAGCTGTACGAAGAGGAAAGTTCCAATGGGTATTTCATAAAGATGAACAATACCCTTAATCTTAGGCTTGACCTGGACAATGATGTGAGGTCATTTGAATATGAAACCGAGGATTATACATATGCCATTGAACCCAATACAAATTTGAGGATGGCCATTAATATAAACTATAGATTTATATCTCTTAAGGTGGGATTCTCTCCGAAATTTCTGGCTGGGGAAGATTCAGATTTAAAAGGAACAACTAAAATTTTTAGATTGTCTTTAAACATTTTTATGAAAGACTGGTTGCAAAATTTTGACTACAACCAGGTTAAAGGATACTATGTTCAAGGCTCCCAGGACCCTGTTTTAGGTATTTTACCAAGTGTGTCTGAATATTTAATTCTTCCAGATTTAAAAACACTGTCAATTACGGGTACAACTTCCTACAGGTTTAATGAAAATTATTCTTTTAAAGCGGTTATAAATCAGAATGAAATTCAGACTAATAGTGCCGGTAGTTTTATACCAAGTCTATATTATGGCTATTTTGAAATGACCAACCAAACCACTCCTGAGGATATTCATAGTTATTTTATAGTAGCGAATGCAGGTTACTTCCACACCTTTGTTCTCCACAAGAATTGGTACTCAAACCTGGGACTATCTCCCGGTTTAGGAATAGAATTCAATAAACTGGTGACAAGGGTTGAAGGACAAGATGATTTGATTACCAGACAAAATAGTATAGTTTTTAATATCAATTCCCAAATAGGTATTGGCTATAATTCAGGGCGATTCTATGGTGGAACAGCACTTATAGGTAGTGCCATAACCAGAGATAAAGAATCCATTATTTCATTTAACAGTGTTCGGGGATATATTAAATTATATGTTGGTTATAGGTTTGCTGCTCCAAAATCCTTTGAAAAAGGAATGGATTGGATAGAAAGTAAAAACCCATTTAAAAAGAAATAATCATTAGTCTTAATCTGGTCTAAAAACTCTTTAAAAAACACTAATTTTGAATTAAAAATAAGCATAGAAAACTAAATTATAAAACTCATGAAACTCATTAAAATCCTATTATTATTTGTCGTATTTCAAATCTCAGCACAACAAGGTGGCATGTGGATCCCGTCCCTTTTGGAGGGGATGAACGAACAAGAGATGTTAAACTTAGGAAGTAACTTAAGTGCTAACGACATCTATGATATTAACAATTCCAGCTTAAAAGATGCCATTGTACACTTTAACGGCGGCTGCACCTCCGAGATCATTTCTGACAGCGGATTATTACTGACCAATCATCATTGTGGTTATGGTGCAATTCAATCACATTCTTCAGTAGAACACGACTACCTTCAGGATGGCTTCTGGGCGCAACAAATAAACGACGAGCTTCCGAATAAAGGAATGGTTGCCACTTTAATTATTCGAATAGATGATGTTACACAAGAAATTCTTCAAAACATTCCCAGCAGCCTTTCTCCAAAGGATAAGCTAAAAATGATTGATCAAAACATGGCAAAAGTAAAAGCCAAAGCCGAAAAAGATGATTGGCAAGAAACAAGAGTGAAGTCAATGTATGATGGCAACCAGTATTTGCTTTTTGTTACTGAAACCTTTAAAGATATAAGACTTGTAGGTGCCCCTCCTACTTCAATTGGGAAATTTGGGTCTGATACTGATAACTGGATGTGGCCAAGACATACAGGAGATTTTTCACTTTTCAGGATTTATGCGGATAAAAACAACAGACCCGCAACTTATAATGAAGCAAATGTTCCTTATCAACCAAAACACTTTCTCCCTGTCTCACTTGACGGTGTTACTGAAAATGATTTTACCCTGGTATTTGGATTTCCTGGACGCACCAGTGAATATCTGCCAGCAGTAGCAATAGATCAACTTATGCATAATATTAATCCTCCAAAAATTGAAATTAGGGAAGAGGCATTGAAAATTGTAGATCAATATATGCGTGAGGATGACAAGATCAAAATTCAGTATGCATCAAAATATGCACGCATTGCCAATTACTGGAAGAAATGGATTGGTGAAAATCAAGGTTTGGAAAAATCAAATGCGGTAGCCAAAAAGAAAGCGTTTGAGGCGCAATTTCAGGAAAAGGTAAAAGATAATAAAGACTACGCCAATTTATTAAGTGAATTTGACAAGCTATATGCTGATATTGATAATGTTGCGGTGGCAAGAGCCTACTGGTCTGAGATAGTCTATCGCAATATTGAAATATTAAATGCCGCTGTTAGATTGTTTCAATTTGAGCGACAACTCATTAAAAATCCTGAAAAATTTGAAGAGGCTAGAAAAAAATTACTCGATAGCTATAAAGGGTTTTATAAAAATTACAATGCCGATGTTGACAGGGATGTTTTCGAAAAACTAATGCAGTTATACAAAGATAAAAGCCCTGCTAACTATCTTACATCATCAGTTAAGGATGGAAATGTAAAAGACCTTTCCAAGATGGTTTACGAGGAGTCCAAACTCAGCAGTTTAGAAGGAATGGAAACACTGCTCCAAGGATCAAAAGAAGAAGTAATCCAAAAAATCAATAGTGATAAGGGATATGCATTTGGCAAAGAATTAGTGGATAATTATTACGAACAAATTAATCCGAAATTCAATGAGATCAATCTGCAAATTAACGCGGTTCAAAAAATATATATGAAAGCTTTGGTTGAGACCTTTCCAGACGAAAGATTTTTCCCTGATGCCAACGGTACTTTAAGAGTTACTTATGGAAAAGTCAAAGGATATAATCCAAGAGATGCCGTTTATTATGAACCCGTTTCCTATTTGGAAGGCGTAATGGAAAAATATAAACCAGGGGATTACGAATTTGATGTGCCCAAAAAACTTCAGGAACTTTATAACAATAAAGACTATGGAGTATATGGTATAGATGGTAAAATGCCCGTCAATTTTATCGGGACCAATCATACTACAGGTGGAAACTCCGGGAGTCCTGTTATTGATGCTGACGGTAATTTAATCGGATTGAATTTCGACAGGGTTTGGGAAGGAACGATGAGCGATTATAATTATGACCCTGAAATCTGTAGAAATATAATGGTTGATGCCAGGTACATTTTATTTATTATCGACAAATTTGCCGGTAGCCAACGCTTGATTGACGAAATGAAGTTGGTACATCCAAAAAAGAAGTAATACTAAATTGCTAAATTTTTCACCTACGAGGAGCTCGCAGGTGAAAAATTTAGATTTCTTCGTTCTTTTTTAATGGCAATCTTTGAGCGTCCTTTAATAATTTTGTCAACATCCATTCAATTTGACCATTGGTAGAGCGATACTCTTCATTAGCCCATTTCTCAACTTCAATAAAAATTTCCTCATTAAGTCTGAGCGCGAACGCTTTTCTTTTTATCATTATCATTCTATTTAAATCCCTTTGGACACCATAAAGTGGTCTCCACCTTCATTAAGACTTACAATTTTATTCATCCGGTTTTTTATCTCGTTCAATTACCGCCTTTAAAATACCCCTGTGGGTAAACATATTCACCAACTTCCAATCCATTTTAGCATAACTATTGACCAAATCTTCAAAATTCTGTTGAGACTTTACAGCAGTCCCTGTTTGCTTAATAATCTTATATTCTTTCATAATCTAATTTTAACTTTAAAAGAGCAAGCTCGGCTTACCTATATAACTCATTAATATTTCACTTTATTGATAAAGACAAGATAAAACAAAATTGTCAATTCAACGAATAGAAAACTTATCGCCTTCCTTATAACATTCTATTAAAAACACAGCTTGCTCAATTCGAAAAAATTCATCGCCTTGAATAATTTTGATTTTTATATATCTTATTGATATCACAAATATATTAATTAAATATCATAATGATATATCAAGATCGAAAATCATTAATATTTCATTGTGAATATCAAAATATTTTATATTTATTTTCACATACCCCTATTTTTTAGGGGATACATTTTTAATATGTATATTTATTGCATATATACCCTATTATTT
>JAUXCI010000102.1 GCA_030618945.1 Flavobacteriaceae bacterium | reverse complement strand
CCCTCACCTCTTAGACGAGATGCAGGAAATGCCTGCTTTGAATTTTGGAATCATCATTGATGAGGCACACAGCAGCCAGAGCGGTCAGACTTCTGCAAAAATGAATGCGGTGCTGGCTGACAAAAATGAGAAAGATTACGAGGATGAAGAGGAACCCACTTTGGAAGATAAGATCAATGATATGATCGAAAGCCGTAAAATGATTAAAAACGGTTCCTATTTTGCCTTTACAGCAACTCCGAAAAATAAAACCCTGGAGACTTTTGGTGTAAAATCAGATTTGACATACCTGGATAAGGATGGTGAACTAAGAACTAAATTCTACGCCTTTCATACTTATTCCATGAAGCAAGCTATTGAGGAAGAATTTATTTTGGATGTATTAAAAAACTACACAACATACAGTTCTTATTACAAGCTCATAAAAGCAGTTGAAGACAATCCTGAATTTGACACCAAGCGGGCTCAAAAGAAATTAAAGGCCTATGTGGAAGGGCATGAGTTTGCTATTGCTGAAAAAGCAAAAATCATGATCGACCATTTTCACAACGACGTGAGACACTTGATTAGAGGAGAAGCAAAATGCATGGTAGTAACCAAAAGCATATTGTCGGCCATTAAATACAAACACGCTTTTGATAAATATTTAAAAGAAATCAAATCCCCCTATAAAGCCATAGTTGCCTTTTCAGGAAAGAAGGAATACAAAGGCATTGAATACAATGAGGTAAGCTTCAACAAATTTAAAAGCTACAAAAATGATATCCCTAAGAATTTCAAGAAAAGTGAATATCGGTTTTTAATTGTAGCCAATAAATACCAAACTGGTTTTGATCAGCCTTTGTTGCACACCATGTATGTCGATAAAAAATTAGAAGGAGTTCAGGCTGTTCAAACGCTTTCAAGGTTAAATCGGTCAAAAAAGCCTTACAAGAAAGATACTTTTGTTTTGGATTTCTACAATAAAGCTGAAGTAATTAAAGAGTCATTCGATCCGTATTACACTTCCACCATCTTAAGCGAAGAAACCAACCCCAACAAGCTCAACGATTTAGTTGATTCAATGGAAGTGTTTGATGTATATACAGACTACCAGGTTACTGATTTCTTTGAGAGATATATAAATGGAGAAGACCGGACAAAACTCGATCCAATCATTGACAGATCAGCTGAATTTTTCAAACATGAACTGGACATAGACAAGCAAATAGATTTCAAATCAAAAGCCAAATCATTTTTACGGACATACAGCTATTTGGGCAAAATTATGGATTTTAATAACCGGGAATGGGAGATGCTATGGTGGTATCTTAAATTTCTGGTTCCAAAGCTTTTCATTGATAAAGATGACGATCTGTCGGAAGGAATCCTGGATGCCATTGATATGGATAGTTACCGCCCATCCAAAAAGGGAACCGAAGATATTACTTTAAAAGAGGACCCTGGAGTAGTTGCACCAATACCTGTTACTGTTGGAGGAGGGCAATCAACTCCGGAATTGGATACACTTGAAAACATTTTGAGTGCATTTAACAAGCTTTTTGGAGATATTGAATGGTCGGATAAAGACAAAGTCAGACAGATTTTAACTGAACAACTTCCCTCAGAGATGAAAGCCAATCAGGAAATCATGGATGCAGTGAAGCACTCAGACCGGCAGAATGCTAAAATCACTTCCGATAAAAAACTGGAAGAAATGATGCAACAATATTTATTTAGTCAGACAGAAATATTCAAAAAATTTACACAAGATAAAGATTTTCAACGACGATATAAAGATTTCATATTTGATACTTTGGTTGAATCTAATAGGCAACAGGGAGGAGTGAACCTTTAGTTTTCCCTCCTGTTCAGGTTATACCACAAACCTACGATTTATTACTACCACGTTTAATTAGCGGGAAGATGAAAGTAATAGAGATGAAAAAAGAAATGAATTAAGCAAACTAGACCGGAGCAAATATAAAATTACATCTGTTTGAATAAAGAATAAACCCTATGGCATCAATTGGTTGGATATTTTTTTCGCCCGAACACCGCAACAGGATCGGTTCTGTTCTCGATCTTTTAACACCCGAAGGTATGGTCGATGAATTGGGAATGGGTACCATCAGGGATGCACTGGCCAACGAAATGTTTCCCGGTATCAGCACCATCCAAACACGGGCCAGGTACTTTTTTATTGTTCCCTATATTTTATACGAATACCAGTCATTAAAGCCAGCACAACGAAAAAACAGAAAGCCCTTAAAGTTTTTGGAAACTCGTGAATATGAAATTATGTGGCAATTGGCTAAAGATTATAAATACGTAGAAGGAAACGGGGTAATTGGAATCACAAAACGCAAACCCAACAAAATAGCAAGGAGGCCATCAACCGTTTATTGGAATGGAATTTATACCTATAAATTTATCGAAACAAGGGGGCTTTCAATGGACGCTTTCCTGAAAAAAGATAATGCTACTTCAATAGAATCACTCCTGTCAGCCACGCAGCAGGGTGATGATGAAAGTACGGATGATGCTGATGCGGAATATGAAAATATGTTTGGCTTAAAGGTCCGGCCTAAACCGGGATGGTCTGTGGACCTTACCCTTGACTTGCAAAAAAACGAAGCAGAAATCTTTAGGGATCGCATCATATCTGTAGCCAATAACAAGCTGATAGCCGAATTATTGATAAATGAGGAACTCTGGCAACAATCCCTAAGTGATAAATATTTTAGGGATTTTGCTAAAAACGCTCAGGCACTTCAGCTTCCGGCTAATATCAAAAGCATATTGATACTAGCTCACGATTTCTCAGAATTAATGTATGGTGCGCATATAGCTTACAATTGCCAGTTACAACATAAAGTCTTCGCTAGCGATTTTTTCAATAAAGAATGGGATGAATGGCTTGAGGATATTCAAACAAATATGCTTGACTATAAGAATTTTAATCCCGAAATACTATTTGGATATTTACTAACAACACGCGAAAAGACAAAAGACTTTGTGCGCGAATGGTGGAACCTTACAAAGGCAGGTTTCCCTGATCTTAAAAAAAGAGACTTTATTATACAAGTGCAGGAAGAAAGAGTGAAGAGAAACAAAGCAAGGCTGAGATGGAATAAAACGGATGATGTAAAAGAAAAATCTTGGATTGGTTTAAAACATCTTAGTTATAGGTATAGCAACGCAAGTACAATTTTAAAGGATATAAAAACCGGATTACAAAATTAATATGCTGCACCCGAAAAATAACCAGATCGATTATGGCGAACAACTCATCCCCCCTGATGGTTACGAGTTGGAAAGAGCGATTGGCACTACTTATTCTTTAGATTTGGAAGCATTAATGGTATTGCCGGTTGCTTTGTTTTATGCGCAAACACTGGATGGGGATCCTGATAAAATACGTTACGATATGTTAGATGCAATTACCAAAGCATCTGAAAAGATTACAGTTTACTACCAAAACGGACACCTTAAAGTGCCAAAAAAGTACCACCATTTAATGGCTTACTGGGACACAGGAATCGAAAAAGTAACCATGAACAGCCACCTTAGTTCATTCCATCCTAAAGTATGGGTTATCCGGTATATAAGTAAGGAAGCCAAACCTGTTTATCGGCTATTGGTAACAAGTCGCAATCTAACTTATGCGCGCGATTGGGATGTGGCATTTTCAACTGATGGGATAGTTTCAAGAAAAGAACAACCGGAAAACCTACCCTTAGTGCATTTTCTGAACCATTTAAATAGGATAGGCAAAAAAAAAATACCACCTTCTTTTATAAGGGATATAATGAAAGTAAAATTTGATATACCCGAAAAATTTGATTCACTGAAGTTTCATCCAATTGGCATTAAAAATCCACTTACCAAAAAAAATTACCCCAATCCGATATCGACTACAAATAATGGATGGGATGATTTGTTGATTATTTCCCCCTTCCTTGGAAATCAGACCTTAAAAACCCTGCACCGTCTGACTACAAATCAGCCCTACCTCCTAAGTAGGAAAGAAGAAATGGATGCCATGCCTGAGAAAACAATAAAAAAATACAATCCATGGCAATTCTCACAATTCATTGAGTCAGCAGAATTCATCGAAGAATTAGCAGAAGAAAATGTGATACCAATGCAACAGAATCTTCATGCAAAACTGTTTGTAGCCGATAAAAAAAGAATCCCATATTGGTTTTTGGGTTCTGCCAATTGTAGCGACCCGGCGCAAGGTCGCAACGTTGAATTCATGGTCGAATTAAAAGGTACAGCTAAGCCGGGATTGAGGGCAAAAGATATTTTTAAAGTACTTACAAATCCATCAAAAGATGAAGGAATCGCATTATTTTCAGCTTATGATGATAGTGCCAGAGAATCGACAGAAGAACAAAAGAGTATTGATCTTGATGTTCGCTTAATCAAATACAATTTATCATTATTGCATTTAAAAGGACGGACTGAATTAATTCCTGGTGGGACTGCATACAATTTGTTTATCGAAATTGATGCAACAAATTTCAGTTTACCCAAAGACTATCGGGTTCATCTAAAACCCCTCCCCGAACAACAGAAAGCACCGGTAATTTTAATACCTGAAGCAATGAATTCTTTTGAAGATTTCACTGCTTATCCGGAAACAGCCCTGAGTCCCTATCTCGTATTTGAAATTTGGAAAAAGACAGAGAGGTTCAGCCAGTTTTTATTACCTATGGAAATAGAATTACCGAAAACCCGCTTAGATCGAATATTTTCATCTATCATTGATAGCAGAGAAAAATTCCTGAAATACCTGGCATTTTTATTAACAGGTGAGGAAATAGATATTATTGATAATCCTGCTCAAAACAACAACAAAGGAAAAACCGGAAGTGGGCTTGGTACATGGTCGTTTGCCGAGGCACCGGTTTATGAGAAATTATTGATTGCAGCCAGTCGCTATCCCAACAAATTAAAATCTATTGATTCACTAATCCAACGGCTAAAAGCTGAAAGTCAATTTCTTGAAAAACCAATTATTTCAGCCGAATTCGAGAGCTTTTGGCAGATTTTCCAATCCTTCGTAAAAAACAAAAAGCAATGATGAAGGATAAAATAGAAGAGACAATAGCTGGTTTAAAGGATTTTCAATTGAAAACAGTTGATTATGTCTTTGAACAGTTATATGTAAACCACAGAAATAAAATGCTCATTGCAGATGAAGTTGGACTGGGCAAAACCATTGTTGCAAAAGGAATTATTGCAAAAGCATTTGAAAATTTCATGCCGACTAAAAAGAAACCGGTTTTTAATGTGATTTACATTTGCTCTAACCAGGCATTAGCCAGGCAAAACCTCAAAAAACTCAATTTTACAGGAAATAAAATTGCAGTCGATTATTCAAAAGAGGATGACAGGTTAAGTGGTCTGGCCTATGTTCCCAATATAGAAGATGAGAAATTTCCATTTAGAATTAAGGCATTTACTCCGGCCACCTCGTTTAACGACAGAACGCATGCTGGACGGGCTGATGAAAGAGTACTCTTATACCGCTTATTATATCGATACAGTGATCTCAATCCATACAAAAAGAGTCTGAAGTGGATATTTAAGGGCAACCAAAGGATAAGAAATAAAAATTGGATGGCAAGAATTAAATATGCTGAACAATTCGATCAGGGTAAAGATATATATTGGCTAAGAAAAATTCGGCCTCAGGTATTTAGTGAATTTAGGAATGCTTTAAATGAGAAAGTCCAGCCATCTGACCTACCTAAATCGTTTAAAGCCCTCGGAATAACTTATGAAATAAAATATTGGACCTTACTCCGGAATCTATGTAAATTAGGAATTAATCACCAAAATTTTTCCAAACATTCTTTTATCAAAGAATTAATAAGTTCATTGCGTTTTAAATTATCAAGGGTTTGCTTGGACTTTTTACAGGCAGATATTTTTATTCTGGATGAATTCCAGCGTTACAAACAGTTAATTGATAGTGTAAGTATTGAAGACTTGACTGAAAATAAAATTAGTCCGGCGATTCAAATTGCACGCGATATATTTTCTTTTGACGGTTCTAAAATACTAATGCTGTCTGCAACACCATTCAAACCTTACACCAACGACTTTGACGAACTCAATGGCGAGGTACATTATTCAGAGTTTAAAATGGTATTGCAATTTTTAATGAATGACAAATCGGAGGAATTCTGGAAACAATATGAAGATGATCGCAGGTCATTCTTCTACTTTTTAAGACATCCTGATGATTTATTGGATAAAATGCCTGAGGCACAGTTATTAAAAGAGAAACTGGAATCACTTTACAGGACGGCAATAGTAAGAACTGAAAAACTACTCGTATCCAAAAACAGGGATGCTTTAATAAAACATGTACACAAGGAACCTCTTGCTCTTCAAACTGAAGACATCAGAGACTTTGTCATACTTGACCGGATAACACAAATCCTCAACAAAGAGTACAAAGCATCCCTTCAGGTTCCATTGGAATATGTAAAGTCAAGCCCATTCCCTTTATCATTTCTAAATAAATACCAACACAAAGAAAAAATAAGAACGCTGGCGTTTACGGATGATAAATTAAGGCGTTTGCTATTTAAGACAAAACATGGATGGCTCAACCTGGATAACATCAATCATTATAAACCGTTGATACCTTTAAGAGGCAAGCAACTGCCAAACGCGAAGCTTCGCTTACTTCTTGATGAAACTGTACTAAATGGAGGATGGAAATATTTGTGGATACCTCCTTCGGTCCCGTATTATACTTCAAGCGGTGCATTTAAAAACAGTTTAGGTTACTCTAAAACATTAATTTTTTCTTCTTGGAAATTGGTTCCTCGAATGGTTGCATCCCTGGTTTCCTATGAAGCAGAGCGTCTGTCTATTGGCAATCCAAATTCCATATCTGAAAAAGAAAAAATTGAAGATAAAAGGCTCTATTTTCAAAAACGCAGAACACCACGTCCGCAGTTTACTTTTAAAGTTGATAAAGACCAACAGGAGCCACAACAAATGAAAAATTTCATTTTGTCTTATCCCAGTCTTTATTTGACTAAAATATACGACCCGGCAATAAATGTAGTTAAGGATATAAAATTTCGTCAGATAAAAAAAGAGCTTAAAGAGAAACTAATTAACGATTTCAAAAGACTTGATTTGAATCGTTTTGTATCCGGACAGGGTGATTGGCAAAAATGGTACTGGTTAGCTCCAATCCTGTTTGACAAAGCAACTGATGAACGAAAAGAAATTTCTAATTGGTTTGAAAAAGGTATGCCGCCATCTGAGCTTTCTATCGATACGGAAAATGAGAAAACTGATAAAGAAGAAAAAACAGGAAAAAGTAAACATTTCGCACTTGCCAGGTCTGTCTTTCGTAGTGATTCCTCAATCTCTGCACCTAAACTTAATAAACAGCAAATTAATAAACTATGTGGCCACTTAGCCGAATTATCAATAGCTTCACCGGCAATATGCTTCTTACGGAGCCATCTTAGGTACAGTGATTTATCATTAGACACCTTGGATGCTGCCTATAATGTTGCATCGGCGTTCTATACAATGTTTAACAAACCCGAAAGTATAGCCGTTGTAAGGTTAACTACAACCCATGGTGATTATTGGCAAAGAGCCTTAAAGTACATGATAGATGGCAACATACAAGCGATGCTCGATGAATTTTTGTACCTGCTTATCAATGGTGAAAATATTCATTCTGTAACAGAACTAAGCGATTTCATTTCTGATATTCTTTCCGTAAGAACAGCTGTTACCGATACAGAAGATTACGATACCTTTATGGAAAACCTGAAAAGGGAAAAAGAAAATAAAAAGATAAAAAAGAGGCCCATCCGTTCACATTACGCTGCCGATTTTGGCACTCAGCAAGTCAGCACAGCTAAAGGTGCAGGCAGACAAATTAATATTCGCCAGGCTTTTAATTCTCCTTTTCGCCCCTTTGTTTTGGCAAGCACTTCAGTTGGACAAGAGGGACTTGACTTTCACTTTTACTGTAAAAAAATATTTCATTGGAATTTACCTTCCAACCCCATCGACTTTGAGCAAAGAGAAGGTAGAATTCATCGTTACCAGGGTCTTGTCATTAGATTAAACTTAGCGGATAAATACAAAAAAATAATTCAATTTAAAGATGACCGAAACAATGTTTGGACACAAATATTCCAGGTAGCATTAAAAGAAAAATCACAAGCTCAGTTCCAGTGCGACTTGGTTCCCTTTTGGCATACAGAATCCAACAATGATATTAAAATTGAAAGATTTGTACCTCTATATCCATATAGTAAGGATATAGAAAAGTTCAACGACCTTATTAAAGTACTTACATTTTATAGGTTGACCTTTGGTCAGCCCAGACAAGATGAATTAGTTGAAGCACTAAATGAATATGGATTTAGTGATGAACTTATCAAAAAAGTTGATGACATGATAATTAATTTAAGCCCGATTAAATTTAATTGATATACCAAACTGCATTAACGAAGATG
>JAUXCI010000148.1 GCA_030618945.1 Flavobacteriaceae bacterium | reverse complement strand
GATATGAAGAAAGGACCCTACCTTAATATACCGAATAAACCGATTATAAAATATGGTTCCATTTGATGGCTTTGCAATAGCTGAGGGGGATTTTAACATGATCCAAATATAAATAAAAAACATGGATTGCCTAAACAATGTCCTTGACAAATAATAATTAAACCTTGTTTTTGTAGAAATTTCTAATCTAAAGAAACCGGTCAGCCAATCCTTTTATCATTTTGTTTTACAAACGCACCCCAGCCTGAATAGCTTTTCTCCGAAGTCTGGTTTCCTCCATTATAAAAATGACAAACTGCCGCAGCCAGTCCATCAGTAGCATCAAGATTTTTGGGAAGTTCCTTTAAACCCAATACGCTTTGCAACATCTTTGCCACTTGCTCTTTAGATGCATTTCCGTTTCCGGTAATAGCCATCTTTATTTTTTTTGGAGAATACTCTGTAATGGTCACCTCACGGGATAAACCGGCAGCCATGGCAACACCCTGCGCTCTGCCCAATTTCAACATAGACTGCACATTTTTTCCGAAAAAAGGTGCCTCTATGGCTATTTCATCGGGATGATAGGTATCGATAAGATGTATTGTTCTTTCAAAGATCAGTTTAAGCTTGGTGTATGGATCGTTATACTTTTTAAGCATAAGTTCATTTAACTGCATAAAAACCATTTCTTTGCCCACGACTTTGATTAAACCGTAACCCATGATTGTGGTTCCCGGGTCAATCCCCAATATAATTTTCTCCTTTGACAATGCTAATTCTTTTTATTTTTGGAACAAATATCAAACTGATATTTTGTTTCTTTGTGTAAATGTACAATATCTCACAAAAATACTTTTCCCGATTGGTCTTTTTTGCCAAAATCCTGATTATAGCAGGTGCCTATTATATTATTTCGGAAAAGATTCTTGATCATGGAAACATTAATACCCATTTACTAATAGATCAATTCAGCTCCTTTGACCTTCTTGCTTATCCTTTCCTGTTGTTTTTGATCCTTCTTTCTTTAGCAAACTGGGTCCTTGAAATCCTTAAATGGCAGTCTCTGGTTCAATTTGTAAAGCCTATATCCTTTTCAAAAGCGACAAGTCAAAGCCTGTCATCACTTACCGCATCATTGATGACGCCCAACAGAATAGGTGAATACGGCGCCAAAGCCATCTATTATTCAAAGCCTGAGAGAGCTAAAATTATGTTGTTAAACTTTTTGGGAAATTTTACGCAAATGGGCGTAACCGTATTTTTCGGAAGCTTTGGCTTGCTTTTTTTATGGGAATATCTTCCTTCTTTCAGCCCCCCGTCTTCAACTTTAATCTGGTATGCAATTGCATTGATACTATTGATAGCCGGCACTGTTCTATTAAAAAAGAAATGGGAAGGGTGGTACTTTACCCTAAAAAATCAATTTCTTAAAGTCCCTTATAAAATTCATAAGCGAACAGGCATATATGCTATATTAAGATACCTCGTTTTTTCACACCAATTCTATTTTTTCCTACTATTCTTTGGTGTCGATATTCAATATAGCACGGCAATGCCTATCATCTTTTCGATGTACTTTATCTCATCAATCATTCCTGGTTTTGTCATTTTCGACTGGCTGGTAAAAGGCTCGGTTGCCATTTACTTATTTGGACTTTTTGGCGTTAATGAGATCATCGTTTTGAGTATTACCAGCTTAATGTGGATACTCAACTTTGCTATTCCTTCCATTGCAGGAATGATTTTTGTGTTAACGTTTGACGGATCGTCTTTGAAACTCAAACAAAGTGAGGTTTTAGAATGATCTTCCCGGCACTATTCATATTTGCTATTTATGGCTTGCTGATCCTGTTCCTGGCAAAAGGATTTGATCAATTAAAACCTCCAAATGCTAAAAAATATAAAGCCGACACCCTATTTTCAATTCTAGTACCATTTAGAAATGAGGCATCTAATTTACCTCAACTCCTAAGCAGTTTTGCGGCACTTGACTATCCTAAAGATAAGACCGAAATTATTTTGATCAATGATCGTTCAGATGACAATTTTGAACAAGTTATCAGCGAATTCAAACATGATCACAAATCGATAAATTTAGTTATCATCCATGGCCAATCAGATAGTGAATCTCCAAAAAAAGACGCTATTGAGCTTGGGCTAAGCAAGGCTTCAAATCCATGGATCATCACCACAGATGCTGATTGTATCGTTCCCAAAAATTGGTTACAGGCCTTTAATGGTTTTATAGCTTCGGATGCGCCAAAAATGATTGTTGCTCCGGTAACATACTTCCTTGGCGAGGGGTTTTTGAATAAATTCCAATTACTCGATTTTCTGAGCTTACAAGGAACAACTATCGGAAGTTTTGGTTTGAAAGGCAAAGGGCTTAGCAGACCGTTTTTGTGCAATGGGGCAAATTTGTGTTATGAGAAAAAAGCTTTTTTAGATGTTGATGGATACAAGGGGAACAGGGATATTGCAAGTGGAGACGACGTCTTTCTGTTAGAAAAGATGTATGACAAATTTCAGGACAAGGTAAGATTCCTCAAGTCAGAAGACGCTATCGTGCAAACATCGGCCAAGGAGAGTCTGAAGGGGCTCATGCAACAACGAATCCGATGGGCGGCAAAAACAAGCTCTTACCGTCATTCATTTGGAAAATTGGTTGGATTAACTGTGTTTTTGGCCAACATATTTATCATCATCCTTTTGACAATGTCGATTTTCAACAGATTTTCATGGAGCTATTTTGGCTTCTTTTTTCTGCTAAAATTCAACCTGGATTTTTTACTCCTATACAAAACGGCATCTTTTATTAATCAAAAAGAAATATTGACTTCCTATTTCTACGCTAGTCTTGTCTATCCATTTTTTACAGTGTTTGTTGCTTTACTTTCGTTCAGACGGTCCTACACATGGAAAGAAAGCAGCTTTCACAAATAAAACTTATTGTTTGGATGAAACGACTATGGGTAATTTAAACACCGAATTTACAGGTATACCTCTTTTTAAAGAAGGTTGAACCGCTGCTGGCAACTCTGCTATACTGCGGTACAACAAGCTGTCAAGTTCAGGGATCTGCTCCTTCACATTATCGTTCTTGTAAATTTTAGAAATAGATATTTTTCCATTTGTACCGACAAGAATATCAACCATCACGGTATCTCTGAATTGTTTGTTCGCACCCAAGGTGTTTTTATCAGTAATCCTTTGAAGCCTTCTTATAAGTTCCATTTCAAAACACAAATTCTGTTTTTCACTGGTATCACAATTATTACAATCAAGGAATAAGGGATACACATCAACGTCATTGTAATTGACCACAGTATCCAACAAAACGTTATTTCTAAGAGTCGTCCGCTTAGGCGATATAAAATCACAGGAAATCGTTACCACAAGTATAGATATGAGGATGACTAGCCTAAAAAACATTGTATTCGTATATACCTTGTGAATGTACAAATATTTTTGAAAAAGAACCTCTATTGTACAAAACTTGAACAAATTGTTAATACTGAGCTTGATCAATTGGATTTAAACCTAAAATGAATGATGGCCAAATCAAAAAATCGTGTTTACTAATTTTGAATCACAAACTCATATTTACTTATAAAGATGATTTTTGTTCTTGATAATTTTAATCCAAATTAAAAGCCTGTTTACATTTTTTATATCTTTCGGAAAAATCTGGTTTATGGATTTACTTTGGATACTTCTTGGTTCTCTTTTGATGATTGTTTGAATCATTGGATCCATCTTACCCGTATTGCCGGGGTGATTGCCAACGATCTTGTCTGGGGTGCCTGGTGGATTATTAATTTTACACTTTTCCGAGGCCATTCCAATAAACTATCAATTACTCGGTATCACTTTTTTTATCGCTATCCTTATATTTTTTCTTGACTATATCATACCCGGTCTTGGAGCGAAGAAGTTTGGTGGTAGCAAAAAAGGGGCCACTGGGGCTACAATTGGTTTGATCATCGGGCTCATTGCTCCCATCCCTTTGGGCTTTGTCATAGGTGCTTTTCTCGGTGCGCTTATCGGAGAATTGATACATGATCCGAAAGATTTGAGGAGGGCCATACGGTCAGCCTTTGGTTCTTTTATGGGTTTTCTTGCCTCTGTAACCATGAAAATTTTAGTAAGTCTGGTTTTTACGGTAATCTATATTTATGAAATTGTGACACACTGGAATGCCTTCTCTTTGCCCTTTTAAAAATTAATCGATCTATTAGCTACTTGTTTTTTTTCATGTCTAAAGCGACAAATGTCAGGTTTTTATCAAATCTTTAAGCTTATTTTAGAAGCATCAATCAGTATTCCTGCCATGGTCAGGACTCATTAAGTTTTACAAGTTTGGACGCACAGATTTCTTTTCCTCTTTTTGCCGGGCTTTTAGCATCGATGCTTCATGTAATCATGGGTCCGGATCATATTGCCGCAGTAATTCCTTTTGCCATAGAATCTAAAAGAAAGGCATGGAAAATAGGGTTGTATTGGGGTATTGGCCATATTTTCGGAATGATAATTATAGGTATGCTGTTTATGTTGTTTAAAGAACTGATCCCTGTAGAAAAAATATCAGGATACAGTGAACAACTTGTTGGCCTCGTATTGATTGTGATCGGACTTTGGGCGTTTTATAAAATCTTTATACATGAACACAAACACAAGCACCTTCATATTCATAGCGAAAACAACCCAATGATCCATAAACATCGTCATGAACATGAACACCTTGGATCTCATGAACACCATCACAAAAAGGAACACAAACAAGGGTTTTTTGCCTCATTCTCAATTGGAATTCTTCATGGTTTGGCGGGGATTGCACATTTTATTCTGTTTCTTCCCCTTTTGGGATTTGAGGATACTTTTGACGCGGTTAGTTATATCACCGGCTTTATCATAGGCATTATCGCTGCGATGACTTTATTTACATTGATCTTGGGCCAAATATCCACCTTTGCAAAAAATGAACATAATCAGGCTCTGTTTAAGGGCATTCGATTAGCGGGAGGGATTTTTGCAATTATTATTGGTTTTTACTGGTTCCTTGCCAACTAATTCATGTTGGCAGTTTACTTAGCATATTCTTGGTAATTGTTCTCCGATCAAGGGGCTAACCATTCTTTTTCCACCAATAGAACTATTCATAACCACTTTATTCGGGTGCTCGAGGGTTACGGCTCCAATGCATCTTGAATTTATTCCTTTAGGATCTTTCTTCATCTCGGCTAAAAACTCAGTTGCCACATCAGCTGAAACAATGCTTAAAAACACACCTTCATTGGCAACATAAAGTGGGTCCAGACCTAAAATTTCACAGGCAGCGACCACTTGTTTTTCTAAGGGAAAATCATTTTCATTAATACTAATCCCCATTCCTATATCAGTAGCAATTTCCGACAAAACGCTGGCAACGCCTCCACGAGTTGGATCTCTGAATAAGTGGATCTTTTCTCCAAATTTATCCAATAAGTTCATCGCCATAAAATTGATATTGGTGGTGTCGCTCACAATTGTTGATTCAAATTCCAGGCCTTCTCTTTGCGACATAATTGCCATCCCGTGTTGAGCAATATAACCATTCACAAAAATCATGTCTCCAGCCTTAATATTGGTGCTGGAAATATTAGCTTTTGGATGTACCTCTCCAAATCCGGTTGTGTTAATAAATATCTTATCCCCTTTCCCTCTTTCCACAACCTTGGTATCGCCTGTAATGATCTGTACGCCGCTTTCGTCAGCTGCTGATTTTACGGACTCAACAATCTGAATAAACTCCTCCATTTTTAATCCTTCCTCAACAATAAAAGCCAAAGAAAGATATTTTGGGATCGCACCACACATAGCAACATCATTAACCGTTCCATTGACTGCTAGCTCACCAATATTACCCCCCTTAAAAAAAACAGGAGAAACAACAAAACTATCGGTTGAAATCGCTATTTCGCCGTCAAATTTTACAATTGCACCATCGTGCTTTTGATTTAAATATGCGTTGTCAAAAGTCGAAAATATTACTTTATCGAGTAGATCTCTGGTCATGATCCCTCCGCTTCCGTGTCCGAGGTTGATTGCGTCAAATCTTAGGCCTTTTGTATCCATAATTAAAAAATTGAATGTTCTGAAAAATTAAAATAAGCACTGCAGGCACCTTCAGATGAGACCATAGGGGCGCCTAAGGGATTAGCGGGAGAACAGGTTTTACCAAATTGCGGGCATTCTACCGGCTTTTTTAAACCTCTTAAAATATCTCCGGCAATACATAAAGAATTCTCGGCAACAACAATATTTTCTATCCCAAACCTGAGTTCAGCGTCAAAATCCTTGAATTCTTTGGTGATTCTATACCCACTGTTCGGAATGTTTCCAATCCCTCTCCATTCTCTGTCACCTACTTCAAAAACTTTTTGGATTACTTTAAT
>JAUXCI010000125.1 GCA_030618945.1 Flavobacteriaceae bacterium | reverse complement strand
TGATATACTCTTCAGCTTTTTTCCAGTTAATTGCAGCAATAAAATCTTTATCATTTTGAGATGCATTAACCTCTAATAATGAATGTGCTTCTTCTGTATTATATGTTGTAAAGAAGAACCATCCATGAGATTTACCTCTACCAGGATGTGATAAATCATAATCAAATCCAGGCATCATTAATTGAAATTTGATATCCATACCACCATCTTCTGGATCAACAGATATAAATGTTAAAGCTCCTTTAAAATTACCTTTATATTCATCAATAGGCATATCTCTTTGAGGAAATGGTATAGAACAACGAGTTCCAGCAACAACATATTCCGTATTTTCAGTTACGAAAGAAGAACTGTGGTTACCAGCAGAATTTGGAACTTCAATAATTTCGGTAGTTTCAAAAGTTGTCAAATCAATTTTAGCAATACGCGGTGTATTGTTACCATTGATAAATATCCATCTTCCGTCTAACTCACCTGCAGTTTGAGATATATCCGGATGGTGTGAATCATCCCAAGGGATAAAGCCATGTGACGTATTCAACATAGGTTTAGTTTCTTCATTAAATCCCCATGCTTTTTCTGCATCTACTGAGAATACTGGTATAACTTTAAAAAGTCTTCCAGAAGGTAAACCGTAAACAGCTAACTGCCCAGAAAATCCTCCTGAGAGAAAAGCGTAATACTCATCATGTTCCCCTGGGGCAACATATACTTTCTCGGCTGCATTTCCTGAAAGAGCACCCTGATTTCCAGATTTACCTGAATTCATATCACCACATGACACTAACCACGAGGAAAGTACCATCAAAGTGATAAAATATTTAAACATTGTTTTCATAATTATTAAGATTTAAGTCGGATTAATTTTTAGTTCTAAAATATTCTAAAAGCGCACGTGCCTCTACTTCAGTGATATTCTGATTGGCCATTGGGGCTCCATTTGCCTCAACCAACAGCTTTTGAGCAATTGGATCTTTTTGAATCATTTCTTCAGGGTTCATCGCCATATTCATAATCCATTCAGGAGACCTTCTTTGTGTTACTCCCTTTAGGGCAGGCCCAACAAATTTTTTGCTCAGTTTATGACAAGCAGTACATTTTGCTTTAAAAACAACCTCTCCCTCAGCTGCCATGGCGGGGTCAATTTCACCTAAAGTGACACTAGATATGGGTCCAATTCCTTTATTAGACATTGGGTCAACATTTTCAACAGCAACCTTTGATTCTTCTTTTTGTGGCGCCGGAGCTTCCTTTTTGGCTTTTTCTTCTCCACAACTCGTCATAGCCAAAGCTATAACACATACAGTAATAAATTTTAATTTCATTCCTTAGTAGTTCAATTATTTAATTATTCTGCTGGCACTAATACGTCATCTATAACGTGTATCCAGCCATTACTCACTTGCACTGTTTTTAATATTTCAGTACCTCCTACAAAGATTTTTCCATCCTTGTTTTCAACCAAAAGGTATTTACCTGAGGCCATATAAAGTTTTCTTCCTTTTTTAGCTTCTTTTTTAAGTTGTTTGATAGGATAATTGGCAGGAGCCACATGATTTACTAAAATAAAAGCTAAAGTAGCTTTATTTTCAGGTTTAACCAAGTTTTCAACTGTACCTTCTGGTAGTTTTGCAAAGGCTGAATTTAATGGTGCAAAAATTGTCAAAGGCCCTGTATTAACAACCGCGTCTTCCACACCGGCTGCCTGAATAGCTGCAACAAGGGTGCTAAAATCTTCTATAGATTTTGCAACTGTCAATGCGTTAGCTGCTGATTCATTGTCTATTACTGAAGCCTGTCCTTTATGAGCACTAGATTCAGATACTTTTTCGGTAGTAGATTTTTCAGATTTTTGACTTTCATTTTTACAAGAAACAAAGGACAAAGCGAAAAACACTACAATTAATAATATGCGACTTTTCATTATTAAAAATTTAAGTTAGTTATTTTATACTGTTTACCAAGCACAAAATTATGTAACGCAAGTTACTAAAAACATGATATTAATCATATAAAGGATGCATTTATCTTTTTTAAATTTGCATTATGTTAAGCAATCAAAGTAAATATGCGATCAGGGGAGTAATTTATCTCGCTTTACACGCTTCAGGAAACAATAAATTAGGATCAAAAGAAGTGGGTGAGAAAATCAATGTTCCCCAGCCTTTTCTTGCTAAAATATTTCAAATTTTGAGCAAAGAAAAAATTATTGAATCAAGCAAAGGGCCGAAGGGTGGCTACAATCTAACTAACAAACAATTGTCGGGTAATCTTATGTCGATCATAGAATGTATTGACGGATTAGACAACTTTAATTCCTGTTTTATAGGCTTGCCTCATTGCAGTGATGAAAACCCCTGTTCGATACATCATTTAGGCGCTCCCTTAAGAAAGAAATTGGTTTCAAATCTAAAAAAAAGAAGCATTGCTGAGTTCGCTGAAGAGACAAAAAAAGGAAGATCCGTTATTTTTTAAAATAATTCATATCTTTGCGCAGTCAATTTATTTATTGACAAGCTATGGTTCAACAAGTTACAAAAGGTATTAAAATATCAATAATCACAAATTTTGAAGGTAATCGCTTCCAAAATTCGAAGGTGTATTACGCCTTTAGTTATAGTGTTACCATAGAAAATCAGAGCAGTGATTCCGTGCAACTTTTAAGCCGGAGATGGAATATTTTTGATTCTTTAAATGATTTAGAAATTGTTGAAGGCGAGGGTGTTATAGGTAAAAAACCTATCCTAAAACCTAAACAAACTTATACCTACTCTTCTCATTGCTTTTTGGCCTCCCCCATTGGATCAATGAGCGGACATTATAACATGATTAATTTTACCACTTCAGAAAAGTTCAGAGTTGCAATTCCAACCTTTCAGCTAATGCTTCCCGCTACTTTTAATTAATTTTCTTACTTTTAAATCTTGGGACGACAGCTTCATTTATGAAATCTATAACGAGATTTACAAAGAATATTCGTGGAAATAAGTGTTTGAATTGCGAAAATGACATTTCGGAAGATGATAATTTTTGTTCTCAATGTGGGCAGGTCAATGATCTCAAAAAGGTGAGTCTGAAACAATATCTTTCGGCCTATTTTGATGATTTCCTTTCTTTTGATAGCCGACTTTTGAATACAGTCGTTGCCCTTATTTTCAAACCTGGATACGTAACCAAGAATTATGTTGCCGGAAGGAGGATAAGTTATGTGAATCCGTTTAAATTATATCTTCATATCACCATCCTTTTTTTCCTGCTCATTAGTATTTTTAAAACGATTGATCAGTTTAAACCAGGAGGTGAAAAGTCTTTGATTTCATTGAATGAAATTGATAAGGATAATGCTTTAATGGCCCTTGATACCATTAAAAGTGCTACCCTGAAAGAAATACAAAATCCTGATCTTGGCCTAGACTCTGCTGCTATTTCTGATCTCCGCAAGGGAATAAATAAAATAGGTCCCGGTGTTGTGACTGATGCTGAGGTAAAGGACAGCTTAAAGGAACACGAAAAAATAATGCTTCATTATGTTGATTCACTTTTCAATGATTCCAATTCACTAGTAGTTTTTGAAAATGAAAATAGTACAAAAGCACAAAAGGATTCGGTAATGGAATCCTTATTGGTATCCATTCATAAAAAAGCACAAGTCATAACCATTCCAGAAAACAATGTCATGGTCAACGAATGGGATGATTTTAGAGAAGGGTGGGCAGAAATTTCGAAAAAGTCGGTTTTGAAAGAGATGGCGATCTCTCGTATAAAAGAAATTTTTATTTCCAAAAATATAGACTATGTTATCCCTCAGTCGTTGATTAGTCGTTCCAGCAAAGAAGAATCAGAAAACGACATTGATGGCATGCTTAAAAAGGTAATGATCTTTATGGAGTATGAAAAGAAAGCTGATACAGATGTAGTGCAGGCACTTGATGATCTAGGATATGAAAAAAATTATTGGAACATATTTCTTTATACCAAATCAAAGGATTGGAATGAAGCTATCGAAGATCCTAAAGGTTATGGAACTGAATTAATCGATCGGATTCTGTCAAGAATTTCTGTTGCCCTGTTTTTATTATTACCGGTTTTTACACTGATGGTTTCTTTGCTTTATATCAGAAGAAAATTCAATTACACTGAAAACCTCGTATTTGTCTTTCACACCCAAACTGTATTTTTTATGCTGCTTTTGCTCTTTATCATTCTTGGAAGAGTCATAGATTCAAGTTCTGTTCCATGGATCTTCTTACTTCTTTTTCTGATTTATCTCTACATGGCTATGAAAACATTTTATGGCCAAGGCTGGTTTAAAACCCTTATTAAATATTTGATACTCAACTTTTCATTTATGATTTTGGCCACATTGGGAGGTGTCATCATTTCTTTCTTTGCTTTTCTGATCTGATCAGAAAGCTTTATAAACCATATCAACATCGTTTCGGATTTTTGAAACCTGAGTGATACTCACTGTACCGACTTTTTCCCGTTTCATAAACACATCTATCTCTGGATCTCCAATTCCAGCATTTTTGTGAAAATCTAAAATTCCTTTTGAAGATATATCATTTGATGAAAGCCATTTGTTGAACCAATCAATTCTCATTCTTTTCATAGGATCGTCATATAAAGTAGAGGATGACCAAATAAAAGGGCTTGGCGCTAATTCTTTAAAATACCTTAATTCACCGTCCCAAACAAACTCAAATAAACGCAGTTTCTCTTCCCAGATAATCCCTACCAAAGTAAAAGGTTCAATGTTATGCAGGTCAATTTGCTTACAAGCCGTTTCAAAGTTTTCAGCAATCAATAGTTCCTTTACAATCAAGCCCCTGCTTTTAGGATAAAATTCTTTCCTTTTATGATTTTTAAAACCTCCGTTTAGCAAACAGATCAGCCGGTTGTTGCGGCTGGTTCCAATCCATGTTCCACCAGCTTTACCGTCTTTAGGATAACACAATTCCACACCGCTTTCCAGATAACTCTTTGGTCTCTCAGCTATTGCTCTTTGAAAACCTACGTCCCGGCTGGAAGTGAAAATAAAATCATCGCCCCTTAGAGGCAAAAAAGTTACAGTACACATAATAAAATAAGAAACAATTTAATTTAAAAATATTATTGTAACAAAGTTAATATTTACCTTAAGCTAATTCTTAAAAATCTTACATTATTTGTACCTTTGCGACCACTTATTAATAATTGTAAAATATAAATATTAAACTATATGTCAAACGGATTTTTCAAAGTTCCAAAAGCTGTCAATGAGCCTGTTAACGCTTACGTTCCTGGGTCAGTTGAACACACGGATTTAATAGATACCTATAACAAAATGTTCAACGAACAGGTTGACATCCCTTTTTATATTGGAGGAAAAGAATACAGAACTGGTAACACTGTAGACATCCACCCACCTCATGACCACAAACACTGCGTCGGTAAATATCATATGGCAGACAAAGAACACATTGAACTTGCCGTGGTGAAAGCTGCTGAAGCAAGAGAAAAATGGGCCAAAACCAGTTGGGAGCACAGAGCTGCTATCTTTTTAAAAGCTGCTGATTTATTAGCTGGTCCGTATAGATACAGAATGGTTGCGGCCACCATGATTGCCCAGTCAAAAAATGTAATGCAGGGGGAAATTGATGCGTCTTGTGAATTAATTGACTTTTTAAGATTCAATGTTGAGTTTATGACTCAAATCTATAGCAACCAACCAGAATCTTCTCCTGGAGTATGGAACAGAATGCAATACAGGCCTTTAGAAGGATTTGTATATGCCATCACCCCTTTCAATTTTACGGCAATAGCAGGAAATTTACCTGCTGCACCTGCTATGATGGGTAATGTTGTGATATGGAAGCCTGCCCGTTCACAAGTATATTCTGCCAATGTGATCATGGAATTATTCAAGGAAGCTGGCTTACCCGATGGCGTTATTAATATGGTTACAGGAAACTCCGGCACTATTACAGACGTCCTTTTAAATAATAAAGATTTTTCCGGGGTCCACTTTACAGGATCAACACCTGTTTTTGATAGTTTTTGGGAAACCATTGGTAAGAATGCGAAATTCTATAAGTCATACCCAAGAATAGTTGGTGAAACAGGAGGGAAAGATTTTATATGGGCACACCCATCATCCAAAGCTAAAGCAGTAGCTACAGCTATTTCTAGAGGGGCCTTTGAATACCAAGGTCAAAAATGTTCAGCAGCGTCAAGAGCTTATTTACCAAAAAGTCTATGGAATGACATTCGTGAATTTGTGATCGCCGATGTGAATTCCTTTAAAACGGGTACACCTGGTGATTCTTCAAATTTCATCAATGCCGTTATTGACAACAGAGCCTTTAAAAAACTATCCGGTTACTTAGATCAGGCCAAAAAAGATACTGATGCAGAGATCATCGTTGGAGGTGGTTATGATGATTCTGTTGGTTATTTTATAGAGCCAACTGTTATTCTCACAACTAATCCTCAATATGAAACCATGTGTACTGAATTATTCGGCCCAATCATAACCATTTATGTTTATGAAGATGACCAATGGGAAGATGTTTTGGATTTGGTTGATAAAACTGGTGAATATGCCTTAACAGGAGCCATCTTTAGTCAAGATAGATATATTATTGATCTTGCCACAGACAAACTTGAAAATGCTGCAGGTAACTTCTATATTAATGATAAACCAACAGGTGCCGTTGTAGGACAACAACCATTTGGTGGAGCGAGAGGATCAGGTACCAATGACAAAGCAGGCTCCATTTGGAATTTGTTACGTTGGGTTTCTAATCGTACGCTTAAAGAAACTTTTGTCCCTCCAACCGATTATAGATATCCTTTTTTGGGAGAATAAACTTGTAAATATTTAATATCAAAGCCCGGAAAAAAATTCTGGGCTTTTTTTTATGCGCCTTCCATTTTGTCGGCATCTGGTAATAGACCTACCAGTTTTTGCGGATCGTGAATTAAAATTGGAATGTGTTGGGCACAGATATAAAAAGAAGCGTCCTTATGGTAAAATTTTGTTACCGGCATTTCAATCTGTCCCCTCTGGCATACAAGGCATTTTTTTTCGTCATTCATAGTTTTTGATTTTTAAACAAAATTAAGTGGTGTAGATATAGAAAAACATGATATAAATTAGTCTTTTTTTTATATCTAATCGCGTAGAACTGAAATGTAATTTCACTTAAAAGCTCCTTTAGTCTTGTTTAAGGACTCTTTTAAAATTTGAACAAATTTATATACATCCATAAAACTGTTGTACAAAGGTGCTGGAGCAATTCTGATGACGTCAGGCTCTCTCCAATCAGCGATTACCCCCTGCTTACTTATTTCATCAAATAAGGAACGATCACTATGGATTACCCTGATCGATAACTGGGCGCCCCTTTCACTTGGT
>JAUXCI010000046.1 GCA_030618945.1 Flavobacteriaceae bacterium | reverse complement strand
ATTGATTGATTCTTCTTTGGCCTTACCAATAAATCCACAGGTATTGATGACAACAATATTACCGTCATCATTTTCATCTTCATGAACTACATTTTTATTGTTCGCCTTAAGCTGGCCCATTAGAACCTCACTGTCATATACATTCTTTGAACATCCAAGCGTAATAACATTGATTTTATTTTTTCTAGATGACTTTGTGCGCATGGGGACAGTTTTGGGTTTTAAATGTTAAGTGCTAAGTGTTAAGTGCTAAGTGTTAAGGGCTAGGTGTTAAGTGTTAAGTGTTAAGTGCTAGGTATTAAGGGTTAAGTTTTAAGTTGAATTAATTATTATATTTTGAAATTATCACGTTCCTGCCGGCAGGCAGTGTACAAATTATTTAAGAATTCACGCATTTTCCATTGTAGCATTTCAGCATTGTAGCATTGAAAATTCACGTATTCATGCAGTCATGCATTTTAACATTCAACTACCTAAAAAAAGAATCAACAAATTCTGTTTTATTGAATACCTGAAGATCTTCAATTCCTTCTCCAACCCCTATGTATTTTACAGGAATCTGAAACTGATCCGAAATTCCTATAACAACACCACCTTTGGCAGTACCGTCTAATTTTGTTATGGCTAAGGAAGTTACTTCTGTGGCCTTTGTAAATTGCTTGGCTTGTTCAAAAGCATTCTGTCCGGTCGAACCGTCTAAAACCAATAATACCTCATCAGGTTTATCAGCTTTTATCTTTTGCATGACCCTTTTTATTTTTGTAAGCTCATTCATCAGGTTCACCTTATTGTGAAGTCTTCCTGCCGTATCAATAATGACCACATCAGCATTCTGTTTTACCGCTGATTCTATCGTGTCAAAAGCAACAGATGCCGGATCACTACCCATTTCCTGCCTCACCATTGGTACGTCTACCCTATCGGCCCAAACCTGTAACTGATCTATAGCCGCCGCCCTAAACGTATCAGCTGCACCCAAAACCACTTTTAATCCCTGTTTTTTATATTGAAACGCCATTTTACCAATGGTAGTCGTTTTACCAACACCGTTTACCCCCACCACCATGATCACATATGGCTTGTCGGTATCGGGAATTCTAAAATCTGTATCATTACCAGAGTTGGTCTTGGCAAGTAAAGCAGCAATCTCTTCTCTCAAAATACTATTGAGTTCTTCGGTGCCAAAATATTTATCTCTTGACACCCTTGCCTCTATTTGGTCAATAATCTTTAAAGTGGTTTCTACTCCCACATCTGAAGATACCAGCACTTCCTCCAGATTATCCAGGACATCATCATCTACAGACGATTTTCCGGCCACTGCCTTTGAAAGTTTATTAAAAAATGAAGTTTTTGATTTTTCTAAACCTTTATCCAAGGTTTCCTTCTTTTCTTTAGAAAATATTTTTTTAAATAAACTCATGATTAGATGTTTATTGCAACGGTTTTTTTAGCGAGCACAAAGTTAGTTAAAATTCAACTGATACACATCCGGCTTAAAATCAAAAAAGCCACTTTCTATTCGAAAGTAGCTTTTAGTATATTTTTGGAAGTAAATATTATTTTTTACTCAAAAAATCATTTACCCTAGTTGGATCCATAATGCTTTCTACAAACATATAAGCACCTGATTTTTCAGATCTTACCATTTTTATAGCCTTAGTCAACCTTTTTGACCCTGTTTGTAACGATGCTACTGATTTCTTTGCCATGACTCTGTGTCTCTAATTATTTAATTTCCTTGTGAATTGTCATTTTCTTCAGAATAGGATTGAATTTCTTAATTTCCAATCTGTCTGGAGTATTTTTTTTGTTCTTCGTTGTAATATAACGAGAAGTTCCTGCTTGTCCTGAAGCTTTATGTTCAGTACATTCCAATATAACTTGTATTCTATTTCCTCTACTCTTTGCCATTTCTTCTTATTTTTTTAAAAAACCATTAGCTCTGGCTTCAGCAATTACCACTTCAACACCTTTTTTATTAATGTTTTTTAAAGCTCTGGTAGAGACCTTTAAAGTAACCCATTTATCTTCAGTTGGTAAATAAAAACGTTTTTTCACCAAATTTACCTTGAATTTTCTTTTGGTTCTATTCATAGCGTGAGACACGTTGTTCCCAACCATAGCTCTCTTACCCGTTAACTCACATACTCTTGACATTTCCTGATTGTTTTAATTGTTGTTTCAAAACGAGGTGCAAAAATAATTATTCTTTACTAATCTGACAAACTATTTTCGTTGTTTTTTAAAATTTCTTTTCTCAATAATTCCAAGGCCTTCATAGAAGCTCGTTCAATTACTTTTTCTCTAGGTTGACCAAAGAAGAATTCTTGCGTAAAAATCCCTGTTGGGGATGCAATTGCAATAAATACAACACCAACAGATTTATCAGTCTTATCGGTTGTTGGGCCTGCATTTCCAGTAGTGGCAATGGCATAGTCGGTTTCAAAAAGCTTTTGGCATTGTAAAGCCATTTCACTAGCCACTTGTCCGCTTACAACAGAATACTTATCAATGGTTTCTGAAGAAACTTTTAGAATCTTCTTTTTAATATCACGGTCATAAGCAACAATCGCACCTCTCAGAAACTGAGAAGCTCCGGGTTCAGCGGTGATCTTTTTTGATATATTTCCTCCTGTACAACTTTCAGCAAGGCTTAGTGTTTGATTATTCCCTCTTAGAAGTTTATTGATGGATCGCTCCAAGGTTTCCTCATCACCTGAGCCTACAATTATATCCTGTATAAGATCTTTCAACTTCTTTACCTCTGCTTCCAAAGCCATTTCCAGTTGCTCCATATTTGTTCCTTTGGCACTTAGCCTTAAGCGCAATCTTCCGTATGACGGAAGATAAGCCAATTTGATAAAATCAGGTAATTTATCTTCCCACGGCTCAAGTCGTTCTGCAACCCTGCTTTCTCCCATACCATATGTATGAACAGTTCTATGAAGGATAAATGGCAAATTAAAAGACTTTTGAAGATTTGGTAGAACCGATGAATTGATCAAACCTTTCATCTCATTAGGAACACCGGGCAAGGAAATAATCACCTTTGACCCCTTGCTATACCACATACCTGAGGCGGTTCCCAACTCATTTTTCAGAATTTTAGCCTTACTTGGCAGTAGGGCCTGTTTTAAATCCAGCTCGGTAAACTTATATTTTATTTTAGCAAATAAATGCTTGATATGCACCTCAATTTCGGGATGTCTTATTAGCTTATCCCCAAAATATTCGGTTAGGGTCAATTTGGTAATGTCGTCCTTTGTAGGCCCCAATCCTCCCGTAAGGATAATGATATCAACATTTGCTTCCGCTTCGGCAACGGCCTTTAAAATATGCTCTGCGTCATCTTGTATGGAAGTGATCTGATACACAGAAACCCCAATTTCATTGAGTCTTTGCCCCAGCCACTGAGAATTCGTGTCTACGATTTGGCCAATAAGGATTTCATCTCCAATGGTGATTATCTCTGCGTTCATGCGTCAATATTTTTTAAAGGTGCACAAAGATACTGAAGTGAATTCTTTTTATACATTTAAGAAGTGTTTTATCCTATTGGTATATTATTTATATATTTATCCCCTAATTTCTAAAATCAAATCATGAAAATTCAATTACTCCTGTCAATTCTGTTTATTAGTATCTCGGCCATAGGCCAAACAGAAGTTGAAAAAACAATTTCCACCATTAACAAAAACGATATTAAAAGTCAAATATATTTTCTTGCTTCGGATGAATTAAAAGGACGCCAAACGGCTTCTGATGAATTAAAGATCGCCTCGGCGTATTTGGCCAATACTTTGAGAAAATTCAATGTAAAACCCGCGGGTGACAATGGAAGCTATTATCAGAATGTACCTTTAGAAAAAATATTGGCCCCAACAAATATTTCTTTACAAATTAATGACATAACAAGTGACAAATTTTTAGCCATGTCGGTTAAAAATATTTCTTTTCAAGGAGAGGCTATTTATTTAGACTATGGCAGCAAGGCTGATTTTGAGGGAAAGGACGTAAAAGGAAAGTTGGTCATTGTCAAAGCCGGAACAGCAGAAACCAAAGAGCCCAGAGCTAAATTCAGAGCCGGTCAGGCAAAAAGAGAACTGGCTGATAGCCTTGGAGCGGTTGCTTTGATAGAACTTATTGAAATTGAGGACAAAATGTATGATCGCTATGCGCATTATTTCAACGAACCAAAAACAGGACTAAAGGCCGAAGTACATGCTGAAAAATTTGTTCATCTTTGGATGGTTGATAATGGTATGGAAACTGCAGGTAGGCTTGCTGCTTCAAAGTCATTAAAGGTAGACCTTAGTGTTGAAGGAGTAGCTATTGAAGATCTTTCGTGCAGAAATGTAGTAGGTTATCTGGAAGGAACTGACCCAAAATTAAAAGATGAATTTATTATCTACTCAGCTCATTATGATCATGTGGGAGTCGGAAAACCAAATGCAGAAAATGATTCCATATATAATGGAGCTAGAGATAATGCTGTAGGTACAGTTACGGTTTTAAGCGTCGCTGAAAATATTGGCAAATACCCAACAAAAAGATCTTCACTGTTTATATTGTTTACGGGTGAGGAAAAAGGATTGTTAGGAAGTAAATACTATTCTGAAAACCCTGTGATGCCCTTAGATAAAATGGTCTATTGTTTTAACAGTGACGGTGCCGGATACAATGACACAACAAAAATTACCATATTCGGATTACATAGAACTACTGTTGGTCAACACATTATTGATGCCGGTAAAGAATTTGGCCTGACTGTTATTGATGATCCAGCCCCAGAGCAAGGTCTTTTTGACAGATCTGACAATGTGAACTTTGCTGCCAAAGGAATTCCTGCTCCAACTTTCAGTCTGGGATTTACTGCCTTTGATGATGAAATTAATAAATATTACCATCAGGTAACCGATAACCCTGAAACCCTGGACTATGACTATCTGGTTAAGTTTTTTAAATCGTATGTGCTTTCATCAAGGTTGATTGCCAATGACCCTAAGACGCCATTTTGGACCGAAGGAGACAAATACTATGAAGCCGGTGTTGAACTTTATGCTGAAAAGAAAGAAGAAGAACCCGTTTTGGATTAATATTTTTCGTGTTTTTATAGGGCTAAAAAAACTGGTAAAAAAAAAGGTGAATGTTGAACATTCACCTTTTTTTTTACCAGTTTCGAAATGGATTTTTCACCAAACTGGAATTGTAATATTTATTTTGACCGGTAACCTCCTTACCTAACCAATTTGGTTTTTCGAATAAATCCTCTTCATTCTTTAATTCTACTTCGGCCATCATCAAGCCTTTGTTTTCAAGTGCAAATTCATCGATCTCGAATATATGTTCACCTACCTCGACAAAATAACGCTCCTTATCAATAATACCTGGTTCGCAAATCTCCAATAAACTTTCAGCCTCTTGCTTTGAAATTTCTCTTTCCCATTCAAACCTTGTCGTACCAGATTCATTTCCAATACCTTTAACAGTTAAAAAGCCTTGCTCACCTAATAACCTGACTCTCACAGTTCTTTCAGGAACGGAACAGAGAAATCCTTGAATGATTCTCTCATTTCTAAACGCTTCTTTCTTGAATTCATCATTCAAGACCAAAAATTTTCTCTCTATTTCTGTATTCTTCAAAGGCTACTTTACTTTAATTTGAAACATTTCCTTCCCATCCAATATTCCCTTTAACTGATCATTGGGTTCTATACGACCCACCCCAGCCGGGGTACCCGTAAAAATTACATCTCCTATTTTAAGTGTAAAGAATTGAGATACATAGGCGATAATCTCGTCAATTTTCCAGAGCATGTGCGAGGAGTCGCCATCTTGAACCAATTTTTCGTTTTTATATAATTGAAATTTGATACTGTTAAGATTCAGATCCTCTTTATTAAAAAACCTTCCTATCACAGCACTCCCATCAAAGGCTTTCGCTTTTTCCCAAGGTAAACCTTTTTCCTTCATTTTATTTTGTACATCCCTGGCTGTAAAATCTATACCCAGACCAATTTCCTCATAGTATTTATGTGCAAATTTTTCATCTATAAATTTACCTAGTCTATTGATCTTTACCAGAATCTCAACCTCGTAATGAATATCCTGAGAAAAGGGCGGAATAATAAAAGGATTCTTCTTTAACAAAACCGCCGAATCAGGTTTCATAAAAATAACCGGATTCTCCGGTTTTTCGTTCGCCAACTCCTCTATGTGTTTGGTGTAATTTCTACCGATGCAAATTATTTTCATAATTTCTAAGTATTAAGTGTAAAGTTTTAAGGACTAAGGTATCCACTTTTTCTCGAAATTTGGTTTACGTTTTTCCAAAAACGCATCCCTTCCTTCTTTGGCTTCATCTGTCATATAGGCCAACCTTGTAGCTTCACCAGCAAAAACCTGCTGCCCTACCATTCCATCATCCGTAAGGTTCATTGCGAATTTTAACATCTTGATTGAAGTCGGTGACTTTGCTAAAATTTCCTGCGCCCACTCAAACGCAGTGGCCTCTAACTCATCATGATTAATTACGGCGTTGACCATTCCCATTTCAAACGCCTCCTGAGCCGAGTAATTACGCCCCAAGAAAAAGATTTCCCGTGCCTTTTTTTGACCCACCATTTTTGCCAAATACGCTGATCCGTAGCCCCCATCAAAACTTGTGACGTCAGCATCAGTTTGTTTAAAAATAGCGTTCTGCTTACTGGCCAGGGTCAAATCGCAAACTACGTGTAAGCTATGGCCTCCTCCAACAGCCCATCCTGGAACCACTGCAATAACTGCTTTTGGCATAAAACGGATAAGACGTTGTACCTCCAATATATTAAGTCTGTGGTATCCATCTGTCCCTACATAACCTTGATGACCTCTGGCTTTTTGATCACCTCCGCTACAAAACGAATAAACCCCATCTTTAGTTGATGGGCCTTCAGCCGATAGTAAAACCACTCCAATATCAGTATCCTCCTGAGCATCGTAAAAAGCTTTATATAGTTCTTTGGTGGTCTTAGGCCGGAAGGCGTTTCTTACATTTGGTCTATTAAAAGCAATTCTGGCTACCCCTTCACATTTTTTATAGGTGATATCCTCAAATTCTTTAACTATTTGCCATTTAGGTTCCTTCATTTGATAAGTTTTATAAATTCTGTAAAATATTTGCGCCAATTTGTCGTTGGTAAACTAAATATTGACAGCGAAATTAGCAAAAGTTTAGAGATTAAACTTCTTGTCGATGGATTTTGTCGTATTAAAAAATAGCAATTTAAAGCAATTCACATGAAAAAAATAGTTCTTATACTATTGTTTATTTCGTTCCTGGCGCAAGGCCAGGATAATGTAACTTTTAAAAAATTCAATTCAGTCAGTACAAACTCTGAAAGAATATTAAAAATCTATGTCCCTGATTCTTATGAAGAAAATGAAAAAAGTACTTATCCGGTTGCCATCCTAATGGATGGAGAATTTCTTTTTGATGTTTATGTGGCTAATGCCAAGCTATTTGGATCCAGAGATAAGGCCCCAGAACAAATTATTGTTGGGGTTTTTCAAAATCAAAACGAAGAGCGATATACTGACTGTGATTATAGCGAAGATACCGGCTTACCCAATGCAGAAAGTTCTCAATTCTACGGTTTTATAAGAGATGAGTTATTACCTTATCTGGACAACAATTATAGAACTTCTTTATTTAAAACCATCGTGGGAAATACGCTAACGGGTAATTTTATCAATTACTTTTTTCTGGAACCCAGCCCAGTCTTTAACGCCTATATAAGTATCAATCCTAGTTTTGCGCCCGAAATGCATCAAAAACTTGAAGCTCAAAGCCAAAACCTTATTACACAATACTTCTATTACCTTAGCGGAGGAGATTTCAATACAGAAAAAAGAATAGCGGGAATAAACAACGCCCATAACCTTTTAAAACTTTCTGAGAATCCAAACTTTAAATACCACTACGATGACTTTTCCAATGCGAGTAAAACGGGTTCCATAGGTCAGGCTACGGCCAGTGCGATGAGTTTTACTTTTCAGCTATTTGCAGCAATTTCACAGGAAGAATTCGATAGAGACATCGCAAATCTTGAACCTGGCGATGCCATTGAATATCTGGAGAGAAAATATGTGGAAATTGAATATTTATACGGATCAAATGTAAAGATCAGAGAAAGTGACATTTACAAGATTGAACCGATCATCATCGATAAATTAAATGGTGATTATTTGGAAGAATTTGGAAAAATGATCATGAGACTCTATCCCGAAACACCATTAGGCGATTATTATATCGGACTCTATTATGAAACAGGATACGAATATAAAAAAGCCCTTAAGCACTATAAAAACGGCTATGCCAAAATTGGATCAGACAACGAAAATGGGGACGGCTACTACGCCAATATAGAACGAGTACTTGAAAAACAAAGGGCTGAACGATTAGGGTTTAGTTCTGGAGAAGAAGAACCTATTGATGAAGAAGAGCCATTAGACGATAATGGGGGACTCTAAACAAAACAGGGTACTAAAAAAAAAGACCTGGCCAGATTATTTGCCAGGTCTTTTTTTTATTTCAAGGCATTGAAATACGCTTTTAAACAAAGGTCATTTCGCTCAGTTGGCGTAAAGATCTCCATCAATTTGGGTCTTGCCTCGTCTTGATAAAACGTTTGTAATTGTTCCTCTAATTCTTCAATATTACGTGCAGATTCATATCCAAACCCATACATCTCACATAAATGCGAAGCATTCAATTCGTGCCTGGTTTCAAAATAATCCAAGGCATCGGATGCTTTAGGACCCGGAATAAATCTAAAGATCCCTCCCCCTCCATTGTTGATCAAAAGAATTCTAAAATTCGCAGGAAGGTAATTATTCCATAAAGCATTACTATCGTAGAAGAAACTTATATCACCCGTAATTAATATAGTTTGCTCCTTTTGCGTAAAGGCCGCCCCAATAGCGGTAGAGGTGCTGCCATCAATTCCACTCGTACCCCTATTACAAAAAATCTTAAAACTTGGGTCTATATCGAACAATTGAGTATATCGAATAATGGAGCTATTTGACAATTGAACATTTGATGAGCTGGGCATAGATTTTAGAATCGTTTTGAATACCAGAATGTCCGAATATTCCACGCGATAAAGAAAATCATCATGATGAATTTTCCGTTCTTTTTTAATCTCGAGCCATGAGCCTTGATAAGTACTGGTCCGGTTCTTTGTCAAAAAGAAAAACTGGCTAAAAAATAACTGTGGTGATATAGCAAAATGACGATTTAAGCAATGATAAGTATCCTGGGCCCTGTGAGCATCTACGTGCCAATGAAGTTTTGGCGGAAATTTTCTTAAAAACTCTTTAACTTTTTTGGAAACCACCATTCCCCCAAAGGTCAATAAAATCTCCGGCCTCAACGCTTCATATTCATTAGCATCTAAAGGAAAAATAAGCTGGTCAATACTGCTTATAACACGGCCTCCTGCTACATTTGACGTGGTTTCAGTTAATATGAGCACCGACGGATCTTTGCTCAGATGTGACATTTGGGTTTGTATCAGTTCATCAGGAGCATGAGAACCTATTAGAACCATTTTTTTGCTAGCCTTATTCCATTTATCGGCAAAGGTCTGAAGTTCCTCCACCGGAATGGGCTGTTCTTTCAATAAGGTGTCTGGCAGCAACTCATTTTTTTCCTTGTCAAGCGCTGGCAATGGATATAAAAAATCGACAGTGTCATACAAGGGTTCGTCAAAAGCTATGTTGATATGAACAGGGCCCATTTTTTCTTTGGAGCAGTTCAGGGCCTCCATTACAACACGGGCATTCATCAATTTATTTTTGGCATCAATAGTTTTGAAAGGTATTTCTTCACCTAAATTGGCTTCAAAAAGGATATGATTTGCAAATACACCTTCCTGTCTGATGGTCTGTCCGTCTCCTATGTCAATAAGATGTTTGGGCCTGTCGGCCGAAATGATTACCAGAGGGACTTTACTGTAATAGGCTTCGGCTATAGCCGGATAATAATTGAGTAAGGCCGATCCAGAAGTGCATAGCAAAACCACCGGCTCCTGCAACTGCTGAGCCATCCCCAAACCAAAAAACGCGGCACAACGTTCGTCAACAATGCTAAACGCCTTTATCTTTGGATGATTCACAAATCCAAGTGTCAAAGGTGCATTTCTCGATCCGGGAGAGATAATAACGTTTTCAATTCCTTGATTTACGCAAAGCTGCAAAACCAATTGTGCAAGTTTTTTTTTGGGATATTTAGGCATCTAAAGGGCTAAAAGATATGTGACAAAAATACACGAATTTTTCAGTAAACCATGTGATGTTAAACTTCAAAATCAAGAAATATCCATTTCGTATTAACTTTGAAAATTCTAATAATTAAATTATTCTTATTTGAAAGAGTCAAAAAGTACACTTTTCATTACCTTACTTTTTGCAATCGTTTCTTCCCATTCCTGCTCAGGAATACTCGCACTGGTAATCCCTCCTCCTACATACAAAATCGCCGAATTTTCGGGTTTAGATATGAGTTGCATACACCTTAAATTTACAAACAAAATCGTTTCAGGGAGCTCATTTTTGATAGAATTACCCTGCTGAATCATTTTATTCAAATTCAGTTCGCCTAAAAAACCAGTGTAAAAGCCCCTATTATAACCTTCATGCTCCAAAATAAAATTCTCAGCTTTCTTCTTAGGTAAACCACATACCGCTGCGGTGGGATGCAAAGTGCGAATCAAAGTATTCAAATCTTGATTTTTAGTCAATTTCCCATGAATATCAGTGCAAATATGGACCAAATTTCCAGCCATTTTATTGTATGGAGAGCCAATACTAATTTCCATCTCTTGCAACTCATTAGCTATATGGTCAGTAACTAATTGCTGTTCATCAATCTCCTTTTCTCCCCAGGTTATTTCCTTTTTGCCGAGAAACGCCGTGGTTCCGGCCAAGGCCATGGTCCTGAAATTACCTTCCTCAGCCTGAATTAAAGTCTCTGGCGAGGCACCGGCCCATAAGCCAATTTCGGGATGATACCAGATATAAATAAAGGCTGCCGGATATTTATGCAATAATTTTTTAAAAATCGCAGTAATATCTATAGCATCAAGGCTTAGAACTTCTTGTCGGGAAAGCACTACTTTAATGATGTCGCTATCTTGAATAGCTTTGATTCCTTCAGCCACAAGTTTCAAATGTTTTTTCTTCCCATCGTTTTTAAATCCATCATTGATTTTATCTCCTCTAAAATCAGTGCTGTCGAGCGATTCTAAATCATAATCACCAGTATACAACACTGAGTTTTTATCAGAGAACAGCACGGCTTTATCACTGTGAATAAAAGGCGCCATAACAAAACCTGATTCCTTATAATTTTCAACAAACTGAAGTTTTTTATCCTTTTGAATTAAGCAGGAAATTCTTTTTGAATCTGGCTTCCTATAAATGACAAAAGGCAATTCCTTGGCATGGGCATGATTTGCTTTTTCAAGTAAGTCTTTTAAATTACTCATTCCTTTACGCTTTTTAACAGCTCTGATTCTATCAGCTTAAAATTCGTCCAAATAAGGGAATGATTCCCATTTTCAAGCGTAATCAATGAGAATTTATCCCCGTTAAAAAGGCTATCTAAAAAAATTGAATTCTCAATGGGGACGATAAAATCTTCTTTACCGTGAATTGACAATACTTGTGACGGACTAATGTTCCACTTGTTTTTATAGGCTTTTAATTCTGTTACGTGTCTTAATTTTTCAAGGGTTGCTCCCTTAAAAACCTTTGGCACCATCGGCCTGGTCAGCCGCCATTTATACAGATTAATCACCCAAAACATCGGTTCAAGATCTCCGCGAACAGCTGCAGCCAGGGCAATCTTTTTTTTATAGTCTTTGTTTGAAGCCATGATCAGCGTACCTCCATAAGAATAGCCCACCACGATCACTTTTTTAAGATCCATCCCATTTAACAACTGATGCATCAAGGCAAGCTCATCTTCCAGAGAATTTAAAACTTCACCAGTATCAAAATAACCATAACCTATCCGGTCGTAACTTATAATATTAGCTGCTTTATTAAGGGCCTCACTTTTCAAATACCGTTTAAAATCCATGGATGATCCCGGTGAACCATGTACAAAAAAAATAATTGGAAGCTTTTTATCGATCTCTTTCTGCATATGAATAACTCTAACTTTATGGTCTTTGAAATTCTCGTAGCTGATATGGGCTTGGTAGGTTTCTCCTTCAAAGTTCTCTATGATATCATCATCAGTATTCGGGCT
>JAUXCI010000153.1 GCA_030618945.1 Flavobacteriaceae bacterium | reverse complement strand
GCTCTATAGATTTCCACGGAGCATATTGTGTCCATTCCGTAATATATGCTCTTGGTATCATTCGTCAATCTCAATATTAGTATTTACATTAATTTTCCATTTGTTTTTAATATTTTGCTTATGCAATTCCCTGGATGGATTCAATTTATAAGTCTTGAAGGAACGTGGCTGTTCTTTCATAATCCTGAATAATGCATCGGCCAATCCTGTCTGTCCACATTCGTATTCCCATAAATAACCCAATCGCTGAATATTTGTATTTGGAGCTAACTGAAGGATGCTATAAGTTATTTCGTTCTCGCTTATTTCTTCCGACAATTCGTTGATAACCGTTGCTGCCCTGTTAAACCCACCTATTGCTTTTTGATAATTAATCAAATCCAGGCAAGTCAAAATTGGATCTGACACCTTAATATAACCACTTTCTGTCTTTTTTTGAGTGAGGTTAGATTCCGGAAAATTTCGCTTACTTACATATTTAATCTGTATTCCTTTTTTATGGGTATCACGCATACTTGGCAAAGTAGTACAAACAAAATGAACCTGTGGTTGTTGATGTGCTGCGCCATGCAAAGCTGCTGCTGAGAGTAACGAAATATAATAGGGTCTCTCTAAATATTCCATCAAATCATCCATAAACATTGCCGGGGGAAGGATGCCCATATTTTGATAAGCAGGAGGAATTATGATATAAAAGCCTTTAGATATTGAGATAATCTTGCCTTTATCAACAAGTCTTTTTAATGCAAACTTTATGGAAAGGGGTGATTTTTCCGCTAGTTCAGCATATAGATGCTTTAGGGTAAAACTAAATTTTCCATTGGTTAATTGATGGTTGACCCAATCCGATATTTTTCTATTTTCTTGCATAAAGAAGCCCGTTTGTCTGCGCAAAGTTACGTATTTCGATACATATCGCAGACAATCGGCTTATTTTTTCGATTTTGATTTCCATTCCTTTACAGGAACCAGATATTGGATTCCTTTTGAAAATTCCTTATAATTTAATTTATTGCCGGGGTCTTGTATTCTATACAAAGCAGGGTTAGACTTACAATTGCTCACTACATACAGCCATGCAGTATCACCAAGTTGCCGAAGTCTGTTCATTTCATTCTCAGAGATCATGACAGCGCCTTCTCCTGCTCTGCCTTTAACTTCTATATATCTTTTAAGTAATTCTGCATCTACCGATTTTAAATCAAACCCCAGGTTTTGAGCACTTACATCTTCGCATATCCAGCCTTGTTCTTTTTCAAATTGCATAGCAACATCCATAGCAATTTGCTCTACTTCATCATCTCTGCTCATTCCATAGTGCGTCTTGTATTCTACCTGCGACAATGGAACCACATAGGCAGAACCCAAAACTTTGGGAGGCTTTCGGTTTAGTTGCATTCGTTGTTCCAGTTCTTCAATTCTCTTTTTCTTCCGCTCTTCTAAATCCTTGATCTTCTGCTCTATTTTTTCTACTTTACCCTGCACTTTTTCATTGCCTAACAATAATTTTTCTCTAAGCTCAGTGAGGTCTAGAGTGTAGTTCATAATCAAAGAAGAAAAGCCTTCCTCCATATATTGTTTTCTTAATTCAACATCCTCCCTAACCTTTATTTGAGCGTCTTTAAATTGTGGATTGGTAATGTTTACAAAGCTCCACTTAACAATCTCATCCTCGCTAACTGGCTCAGGTGGATTAATTTGTTTGGCGTATTCATTGGGAGGAACAAGGTCAATTAATTTTGCTGGAGAGGTGATAGCCAGGTCATCAGAAACACCATAAACCAATGCAAGTTTTTCATCTGCTATATTTTGCTTTTTGGTTTTGTCGGTAATCTGAGAACGAACAAAATAGGCAAAGTAAGGGTCGTTTTCTTCCGGTGATACCAATATTGTTCCTTTTAGTATTTCTTCCTTATATTCTGAAAGAACAATATCTACTGTGGCATCATAAATAGGGTTTCCGGGGTTCAAATAATACAGCATTTCATATTTACCGGTTTTCCGCTTGTCTAAAAACACTTCTTTATGAAAAGTAAAGATCATTTTTGTTACATCATACCGAATATTGAAATTTTCTTTAAGGTGTTCATTTATTTTTTCCGGTAGCTGGCTCAAGCGAACAAACTCGTTTTTATTTTTTATTTTACCACCAAGACTATCAAAAGCCTTTTTAAAAAAACGTTTTAAATAAATCGGAATAAGCCTCTTTTCCAGAGAATCATCCATCAGTTTTTTTGCGGCTTCAAAATTGATTCTCTTACATGCGAGCTGCTCTTTTTGGGCTTTAATTTTTTCCTTTACATTTTTTGCTGTGAAATCATTATCTATGGCCTGGTTAAATGAATTTACTTCACCATCAAGGGTCGATCTCAAAATATCTTCCAGGTTAATGCCATCAAATACATCCGAAATAACATCATATACCCTGTCACTGCCTATCTGTTCCCTGATAACATCCATTTTTTGCAAAAGCCTTTGCATCACCTTTCCTTCTCTTGTATTTTGAGCGACAAGGTTAAACACATAAACTTCTTCCTTCTGACCATAACGGTGTATCCTTCCCATTCGCTGCTCCAGCCTGTTAGGGTTCCATGGAATATCCCAATTGATCATAAGATTACAAAATTGCAGGTTGATACCTTCACCGGCAGCATCTGTGGCTAACAATATTTGGCTTTCTCCTGCAAATTCATCCTGGGCTTTTCGCCTTTCATTAACAGATTTTTGCCCATAGATGGTTTGAACCTTATAACCTTGATTGATTAATTTTCTTTCAAGGTAATCTAAGGTGTCTTTGTGCTCAGTAAACAAGACCAGCTTTCTGCCGTCAGACACATTTTCATCAGTTAAGAATTGCCAGAGCCTATGAAGTTTTTGTTCTTCAGTATTATTGTGATAAAGTTCTTCTGCTAAATCTTTTAGTCCTGAAACCTGGTTTCGCTCAGCTTCAATATCCTGGATACTACTTGCTGTTGTGAAAAGCTTAAATTTTCTTGGATCACTAAAAATTCTTTCAAGCGATTCTCTTTCCTCATCTGATAATTCTGAATAATCATCATAATTATCAAATTCAACTTCGTAGTCCATGCGTTTATTCCACAAAGTTGGATTCTTCCTGATTAATTCAACCAGGCCATTTAAAGCATTGTACCTGTTTTGTAGTGTTCGCATTATAGCATAAATAGAACTGGTCAGTCTGCGCTGCATAACCATTAATGCAAGAGATACATGAATATTGTTTTGCTCAACGGCTTCTTCTCTTCTAACTGTAAGATACCTGGTGACACGATCGTAAAGCTTTTTTTCTACATCAGTAAGTTTGTATTCAACAGTTTTGGTATGTCTTGGTTTGAACAACGGGCCGCCTTTCCAATCGGTCATATCTTCTTTTAACCTCCTAATAAAAAACTTATTGGTAACCTCATCATCTGACTTGCTAATTCTATTGGTTACAAGTTCATTGGTTGAGAAAATGTCCCTGTCTAATAGCTGTAATAAATTCCTGAAAGTATCGTGCCTTCCACGATGAGGCGTCGCGGTTAATAGTAGAAGATGTTCAGTTTGCTGAGCTAATATTTCTATTGCTTCATACCGTTTACTTCTATATCTTTTTGTTCCGTAATCATAAGCTGATAATTTATGAGCTTCATCCACTACAATTAAATCCCAGGTACTGTCTTTCACAACATTGAGTACATCTTCATTTCTTATAAAGTCGATTGATGTAACCAGATTATTCGAATTGTTGAAAATATTTGGATCAGAATTAAAGATTGGCCTGTCAACAAGTTTGAATTGAAAGTTAAACTTTAAGCCCAGTTCATCTTCTTGCCATTGCTTGGTCAGTCCGCCTGGAGTAATAATCAATATTCGCTCTATAAGTCCCCTTAGGATCATCTCTTTAATTAGAAGTCCTGTCATGATTGTTTTACCTGCATCAGTATCATCAGCCAATAAGAACCTAATTCTTGGTAATGGCAGCAGATATCTGTATACTGCTTCTACCTGGTGTGGAAGTGGGTCGACAATACTACAATTCACGGCAAAAAGCGGATCAAACTGAAATGCTGATTTTATTCTTTCAGCTTCAGTATACAGGGTAAATTTATTAGGATCTCCTGAAAAATCAAATGAACCTTTTTGGGAAATTAATTCAAGCGTGCTTAATTCATCTTTGGATAGAATCACATCTCCATTTTGCCTGGTGTTTACCCCGGTATATTCAATACTCATATCACTACCAAAATCCTGAATCGAGGTGATTTCAACTGGCTCTGTTGCAATTAGGTTCTTTACTATGTTTCCTTTTTCTAGATTCATTTGTCCTGCTTTATCTACTTACTGATATCTTTTATTACTTGCAACTTATAGTGCCAAAATAGCTGTAATTAACTCAACTCCTTTTTCAACTCTGTCTTCCATATCAAGCCCTACTTCATTTTGAACAATCTCTAATACACCATCGAAATTGACTATGTTCTTTTCCTTGGTTTTTAAAACCATTTCTTTACCTTCAACATCATCTTCAATATAAGCCTCCAATTTATATCCGGCATTATGGTTGGTTAACTTCAATGTTGTATTATCTTTAACCAGCAATAGTGGTGCCCCGTAGTTTTCTAGTGACAACTGTTCTGCCAATGTTTTTTTATTCAAAGCAAAAAGAAATGGTGACCAGTTAAAACCACCAAGTGTCGACCTCCGCATCATTATCGATTCGTAGGGTTTAGCACTGTCTTGCCAATAATAAAAACCATCTTCATTTTTCCTGAACTCGGGATACATTACTAAATAATACCTCCACTTCTTAGGTATGTCTTTATTTCTTGCATATAAGTGAAGGTAGTCTGCTGTAATTTTTTTCATGTCCCTTTCACTATTATGAATAAGTTCACTCATTAACTCATACAAAACTTCCTTGGTGTTTTGAAACCCCTCCCTTCTTTGACTGGGCGTTAACAACTCTCGCCAAACTGAATCATTTTTATTGCCGTATCTCCAGCGCCAGGAATATTTTTGAGAATAATCACCAAAACTGAGCAGGGCACAGCTTATAACATCATAATCACAATTTGCCTTAAAAATTTCAGCAAATCTTATTGAGTAAGTGACCAAACTATTATCTAAATCAAATAGGGCCAAACAGCCTTGCAGCAGGTGATGGTCTTCTAATTTGTAAACTGTTTCCTTTAACGGTCCATTGTTTTCAATAAACGATTGTTTCGTTATTTCTTCATCTATTTGTCGTCTGCTAAATTTTGATTCATCATCGATATTATTATTCAATATTATATCCGAAACCGTTTTTAGCAATGATTCCATATTCTCTTTACGCACAGTGTCTTCAGAGTTACTGATTAAATTCCTCACCTTTCTGATGCGTATATTAAAATCATCCGTCTCATTATTTAGATGTTCAATGCAGGCATAAAGTAAAAGCTGTTCACCAATTGCAAAAGGGTTATTGCGTTGAAGTGGATCATAATTGTCTGCACATTTCTTAAATAAATCAACTTTAGGTTTTAGAAAAAACAAGCGCACCTTACTTAAATCAAATTCGCTTTCTTTAATATAAAACAAGTTGTCAAAGAAATCTGGGTTAGTTTTCGAAATAGCATAAAGGTTATTCAATGAATTAAACAAATACGCAATATTCTCTCTTTCAGTATAAACCTTCTTGTAAACCTCAAAATCATCATTTAAAGATTCAACTTCAATCTTCTTTTTGAAAATTATCATGTCTGTTATATACCGGATATATTTAATGAACCCATTATCAACCAGTTTTGCGATATCAACATCTTCTTCTTCTTCTTTATACAAATTCCAAAACAAGTCTGACCAACTTTGGTCAATTTTATTATTGAATTCTCCCAACATATCCTTTGGCAGGTATTCTGAAAACTGTGATTTGAAATATTCAAACTCTGTGAGTTCTTTACCTCTTGAATTCATTTTAATATAAAGATCATCTGGTAAGCCTAATTTATCCATAGGAAGCATATAAAAAACAATCTTGGCATATTCAGATGATAACAGAGGCCAGGCATCTTTCAATTCGTAAGTATTGTATTTCTCCTCAATGGCATTTAACATAGTCAGCATTGCACTAATAGTTGGATCATTTTTCCAGGCATTAAAAAACCATGATTGATTAATCACAGTCTCCTTAATAGATTTATCCCAAACCTTGGGGGAAAAATCAACCAGTTTATTGCAAAATACACTTGAACTGTGCCGTGTCTCATACGTAAAATTGAATAAATGTTGCTGGGCTTCTTCAAGTCGGCCTTCCCTGGCAGCAATATACCAAT
>JAUXCI010000286.1 GCA_030618945.1 Flavobacteriaceae bacterium | reverse complement strand
TATCCCATTTTATTTAACTGTTATCATAATTCTCTTATTGGTTTTGCTCTATACGAATAAATCTGGAATCAAGACCATTGTTTGGACCGACGCCATGCAAACCTTTTTTTTACTATTAGCCGCCATCGTTACGATTTATTCCATTACGACTGCGATGAATCTGTCATTGGGAGAATCCGTTGACGTGGTTCTAAAGAATGAATATTTTAAAATTTTCGACTGGAACCCAAAATCAGGAAGTAATTTTTATAAACAATTCTTTGCCGGTATTCTTATCGCGATCGCCATGATGGGTCTCGATCAAAATATGATGCAAAAAACACTGACTTGTAAGAACCAATGGGATGCTCAAAAAAATACCCTTACCTTTAGTTTAATCCTTGCCGCTACTCAATTTTTGTTTTTGGGGCTAGGAATTCTTTTATACGTTTATGCAGATAATATAAACGTTTCACTTCCCATTGGAGAAAATGGTAGTTTTCTTGATACTGACACGCTTTTCCCCAATCTTGCCTTAAATCATTTAGGCTTAATTACTGGTGTTAGTTTTTTACTGGGTATCATTGCCGCCTCTTTTTCTAGTGTTGACTCAGCTTTGACAGCTCTAACCACTTCTTTTACCTATGATTTTATGGATATTTCCAGCAAGTCAAGTGAGGAAAAAAAGAAATTGAAAAACAAAGTACTCTTTGGTTTTTCTGTAGTCGTTTTCCTGATTAGTATGGTATTTTCAGGAAGTAGAGGAGACGTCATCTCTCTTATTTTCAATGTGGCGGGTTATACTTACGGCCCGCTTCTTGGTTTGTTTTTATTTGGTATGTTTTCGCAAGTCAAGATCAAAGATAAGTGGGTCCCTTTTATTTGTGTGGTATCACCGGTAATTACTTATTTGCTCAGTCTTTATCTAAAAAATTCCTTTAATTTTGATTTTGGATTCATCAGCATAGCAGTAAATGCACTGATCACTATTTTAGGATTGATATTAATCAAACAAAAAAAATAAAAATGTTGTCTAAATCAACCACTGAACAAGCTTCGTATTACGACAATCTAGAAAACATGAGTGTTCTGGATTTACTCAATAACATAAATAAAGAAGACAAAAAAGTAGCTGAGGCTGTGGAAAAATCCATTCCCAAAATTGAAGCATTAGTTACAGAAATTATTGAACGATTTAAGGCAGGAGGCCGATTGTTTTATATTGGTGCCGGAACGAGTGGAAGATTAGGTGTTTTAGACGCATCTGAATGCCCTCCCACTTATGGAGTCCCTGACACCTGGGTCATTGGCCTGATTGCAGGAGGAGATGGAGCCTTGAGAAAAGCTGTTGAAAATGCTGAGGACGATATGGAGCTGGCTTGGAAAGACCTAAAGGCCTATGATATAAATTCAAAAGATGTTTTGGTAGGGATAGCTGCTTCAGGAAGAACACCTTACGTGATTGGTGGCCTGGTAGAGGCAAATAAACAAGGGATACTAACAGGCTGTGTTACGTGCAATTTAAACTCTAAGGTAGCCGAGGTGTCAACGCACCCCATTGAAGTTGTTGTAGGTTCAGAATTTGTTACAGGCAGTACAAGGATGAAGTCGGGTACTGCACAAAAGCTTGTATTAAATATGATATCTACCTCTGTCATGGTCAAATTGGGCAGGATTAAAGGGAACAAAATGGTGGATATGCAGTTGTCCAATGAAAAGTTGATAGAAAGAGGAACACTTATGGTTGCCAACGAGCTCAATATTGATAAAAATTTGGCCAAGCAATTATTGCTAAAATTTGAAAGCGTAAGAAATGCAGTTGATCAATATAGAAAAAATAAAAAATCTTAGTTTAGTCATTAAGCGATTGAGTTCTGATTTTATGATTTGAGCTTATTCCAAAATGTATTTCAGTGAAATGTTGTATGAGTGAAACAGATAAAATATTTGGATTGTTAGGTAAGGATATCGCTTATTCCTTCTCTAAAAAATACTTTGCGGATAAATTTGAATCATTGAAATTGTCACACTATACCTACAGGAATTATGATATAGCAAAAATTGACTTATTCAAGGAGACATTTATGCAAGATATCGATATGCTTGGAGGTTTAAACGTTACGATTCCATATAAAGAAAGTGTCATACCCTATTTGGATGAGATAGATGAACAAGCTTCAAGAATAGGAGCGGTAAACACAATCAAAATACTTAATAATAAGAAATTAAAGGGATTTAATACAGATGTTTTTGGCTTTGAGAAGTCTTTAAAATCCTGTTGGAGAGGTGACGAAAAGAAAGCTTTGATTCTCGGCACTGGAGGAGCGTCTAAAGCGGTTGCTTTTGTTTTAGGAGAATTGGGAGTTGATTATCTATTTGTTTCGAGAAGCTCCGGCCGGCCTAATGTATTGACTTATACCTCATTAAATAAACAGATAATTCAGGAGCATGAAATGATCATTAATTGCAGTCCGTTGGGAACCTCTCCAGACATAGATGCAAAACCCGATCTTCCATATGAATTTTTAAGTGATCAACACCTCCTATATGATTTGATTTACAATCCGGTTAAAACAGCCTTTCTTCAAATGGGTGAAAAAGCTGGAGCCACCATAATGAATGGAAGATCAATGCTTGAATTTCAAGCAGAAAAATCATGGGAGATCTGGAATTCTTAAATAAAACGGGCCAACCATTCAATTTAAAATAGTCTATCTTATTATAAACATAGTTTTGTGTTTTGCGTGGCTATTAGTATCTTTCAAAACTTTTCAAAGTAAAAATTTAGGAACCTTAAACATGAAACAATGTTAGACGCAAATAATGAGAAATTGTCATCAGAATCAACCGAGAAGAAAATAAGTGAGGAAATTGAAAATATTCCTCTAAAATCAGCAGAAGAAGAGAAAGTTGACATAAAGGAGGAGCTTTCTGTTACAAAAGTTGAAACGAAAGATGCAGTTAAGGAAGTTGTTGAAGAAGCGGTAGTCAAAAAGGTTGAAGTACCTGAAGTTGTTGCTAAAGCTGAAGAAATTGTTGAAGAAG
>JAUXCI010000175.1 GCA_030618945.1 Flavobacteriaceae bacterium | reverse complement strand
CTTAAACAATGAACATTGGACTTCAGACATACTTGTTGGTGCCGGAATCGGAATCATCATTACTGATCTGGTTTACAGATTTGAGCCCTTTAAAAACTGGAATCCTTTTAAAAACAGAAAGATCAGCAGCATTATAAGTCCGTCCTATAAAGAGAATACTCTTGGCCTTTACGCTAACATTCAGTTTTGAAGACATTTAGCTTAAAACTGCCCTATTAAAATTATTTTAAATACGCTCTTTCTTATTAAAAAGTTTTTTATAAATTTGCAGACTCAAAATCAACCTCTGACGAAAATCGTGAATGTTGGTATTTGTAAAGCATTTAAAATATCATAATGGAAAATTTAGTAGATTTTGTTCAAAAAGAATTTGTAACAAAAAAAGATGTACCTGTATTTACTGCAGGAGACACCATCACTGTTTACTATGAAATTAGAGAAGGTGAAAAAAGAAGAACCCAGTTTTTTAGAGGTGTAGTAATTCAAAGAAGAGGTAGTGGGAGTTCTGAGACCTTTACTATTAGAAAAATGTCAGGAACTATCGGAGTAGAAAGAATCTTCCCTGTTAACCTACCTGCTATTCAAAAAATAGAACTTAACAAAAAAGGGAAAGTTAGAAGAGCTCGAATTTTCTACTTTAGAGGCCTTACTGGTAAAAAAGCACAAATCAAAGAAAGAAGAATATAATTCTTTTTCAAGCCATATAAGCCCCTTTAATCGATTGATTAAAGGGGCTTTTTTATGAACAAATGTTAATAAATCATCTTGATATTGTGTTGAAAACAAAGATGCATAATAGTTGAAAAAAATGATTTTACTGATTACATTTGGAATAGAAACTAAGAGAAGTTTTTATTAGCATAAGGACTTGGAGGTGCAGATCTTCAAGAATTGCACTAAGAAAAATGGATGTTGGTTTTGCCAAAGTGAAAACCTTGGCGCAACCTGCTGATCACAAACAGAGATCATTGTATTTAGCATAAATATTAAGATTTTTAAGGTTGGTAGTTGCAAATTAAATGTTCTTTATCTTATATGTGTTAGCATGGTGACTTCGGTCTGGTGGAAACAAATAGAAGGAAAAGACGTTTAAAGAAATTTACCGTTAAGGTTTTGTTATTGTAACAGTAAAATGGTAGAATAATTAGGAACCTTAAACCAAAAGTTTCGGCAAATACCCATAATAAAGAATACTCTTTATTATGGGTATTGTTTTATACAGCATTTCAGTCTTGTCAACAATTGTTAATAAACCCTGTTAACAAACTGTTTATTTTTTTACTCTAGTTTTGTAACCTCTTGTGAATCTGTTGATTTAAATTTGTTCCGGTCGATCAAATGAGTGGAGCAAACCCCTTTTATAAGGTTATGAAATTTGTTTCACAAAATTAAGCGACTTTAGATTAATTTCTAAAAGTTGTTTTATTTGATTAAAAACTAAAGTGTTTAGCGCAAATGGTTTTTACTTGTATATAAAACGACGCATTTAATAGGGTTATTAATGATATACTAACATTATTCCCCCCTATTTTAAACCAAAGCAATATTTAAATACTATTAAATATTGTTAACCAAACCAAAAAAGCCATAATTAAGTCTCACTTATTTATGGCTTTTGCCTTTTTTTACACTTTTACAGGTCCTAATTTATAGTCTGATTTAAAATTGTATTTTTTATTTTTTAAGGCTAAAACTTTTCTTTTGGTTTACTATATTTGCAATAATTAAAAAAAGAAAAATGACTAAAATAAAAGTGATCAACCCTGTCGTAGAATTAGATGGTGATGAGATGACAAGAATCATTTGGAAATTTATTAAAGACCAACTGATTTTGCCTTATCTTGATTTAGATATCAAATACTATGACCTCAGTGTTGAATACAGAGATGAAACAAATGACCAGGTTACAATCGATGCGGCCGAAGCCATTAAAAAATACAACGTTGGAATCAAATGTGCTACGATTACACCAGACGAAGGCAGAGTCGAAGAATTTGGTCTAAAAAAAATGTGGCGTTCACCAAATGGTACGATCAGAAATATTGTTGGAGGTACTATCTTTAGAGAACCGATCATCATGAAGAACGTTCCTCGCTATGTTCAAGGCTGGACAAAACCTATTTGTATTGGAAGACATGCTTTTGGAGATCAATACAAGGCTACGGATCTTGTGACCAAAGGAAAAGGAAAGCTTACCATGACCTTTACTCCTGAAGACGGCAGTGAAGTACAATCTTTTGAAGTTTACAATTTTGAGGAAAACGGTGTTGCAATGGCTATGTACAATATTGATTCTTCTATTTATGGTTTTGCACGTTCCAGTTTTAATCAGGCCTTGAAAAAGGGTTGGAATCTTTATTTTAGCTCAAAAAATACGATTCTAAAAGCCTATGACGGTAGGTTTAAAGATATTTTTGAAGAGGTATACCAAACTGAATTCAAAGAAAAATTCAAAACTGCAGGAATTACTTATGAACACAGGTTGATCGATGATATGGTTGCAGCAGCAATGAAATGGAACGGTGGTTTTGTTTGGGCTTGTAAAAATTACGATGGTGATGTACAATCAGATACCGTAGCTCAAGGCTTCGGGTCTTTAGGTCTGATGACCTCAGTTTTAGTAACTCCTGATGGGAAAACTGTTGAGGCAGAAGCAGCTCATGGAACTGTAACAAGACATTACAGACAACATCAATTGGGGAAAGAAACTTCTACGAACCCACTAGCCTCAATCTTTGCATGGACAAGAGGATTAGAACACAGAGGTAAACTTGATAAAAATAAGCCTTTAATGGATTTCTGCCATACGCTTGAAAAGGTTTGTATTGACACAGTTCAAGGTGGTGAAATGACAAAAGATCTTGCTTTGCTAATTCACAAAGATAAAATGACCTCTGACAACTATTTAAATACACAAGACTTTTTAAATGCGATAAAAGTCAATTTAGACAAAGCACTAGCTTAAAAAAAATTGACTCTATTAACCTGAGTTAGTATATAAAAAGACTCCAATATTCAATGTTGGAGTCTTTTTTATTTGGTCAACTGAAAATTGACCTCTATATTTATCTAAATTGATGGAAGATCAGCAGCCAATGAACAGACAAAAGAATTCAACCGAAAAACAAGATATTTTCGAGAACAAACCTGCAAAAAAAGCATTTAAAAAAGGTTTAACATACCTGGCGATTGCTTTACCGCTTCTATTCTTATCACCTGTAATAGTGACCATTGGCTTTAAGGCTATCAATAATGATAAAGGTTACTTTCTGCTCGTTTTAGGATGTTTCCTCATTCTTTTTACCATTTTCATGGTGATCCAGGCTTTTCGCCTGATATTAAAATCACTTTTTAATCAATGAAAAGAAATCCCTTTTTCATCAAACTAACCCAATGGGAACATTGGCCGGCATTTGTATATTACCTGCCATTAATGCCGTTTTTTATATTGAGAGCCATAAAAGCCGGGCACTTGATACACTTTATCATTGCCAATCCAGGACTATTGTATTCAGGAAACGGCAGCGAATCAAAATTTCAAACACTTGACCTTCTCCCCAAAGCGCACATACCAAATAGTTTTCTGGTTTCTAAAAGTGAAAATTTAAAATCGATACCTTCAAAACTCGAGATCCTGCATTTTAAATATCCTATGATCGCCAAACCGGATATTGGTTTCAGAGGATATCTGGTAAAAAAAATAAATACGGAAGATGAATTGTTAAAATACCTTGACAAGGTAAAAATTGATGTTATTATTCAGGAGTTTATTCCCTTTAAAAAGGAGTTAGGTATTTTTTATCATAGATTTCCTGGTGAGATCAAGGGAAAAATAACTTCGGTTACTATCAAAAAATTTATTGAGTCAACTGGCGATGGCAAGAGCAGCCTTTCAGAACTGATCTTAAATGATGAAAGAGCTTTTTTATACCATGAACTCTTTGCTAAAATACACAAGGACAAAATGGATTTCGTTTATCCTCAAGGGGAAAAAATAACCCTTTCGGTTATTGGCAACCATTCCAAAGGAACTCAATTCATCAACGGTAACCATTTGATCAATACTGGCCTTGAAAGTTTTATAAACGGTATTTGCTGTGACATAGAAGGATGGCATTACGGCAGACTGGATATTAAATATGAAAGCCTTGAGAAATTATTAAAAGGGGAGTCATTTAAAATTTTGGAAATCAATGGAATAATTTCTGAGCCAACTCATATTTATGACGCGAGCTATAAGGGTGCCAGTTTTTATCAAGCCTTAAAATCAATCAATTACCACTGGAGTCTAATGGGAGCTATTGGCAAAAAAGTTCATGAACACGATGGCGTTCCTTACCCAAAAGTATTCCCATTAATCAAAAATTTATTCCATCTAAGAACCTACAGTAAAAAGCTTAAAAAACTTAATGCGGAAGATTTTTAAACAGAATTAATTGTTTTGAATCTTATCACCGCGGGGAGTGGTTGGGTTATAGCCAAAGTCACCATCGGGTAGATTGATCCCCATTTGAGAAATGATATAACCAATACTTGCAAAATGATGAATGGCGTGGCTGTGAGCCTGAATCAGCGCAGCGGCCAAAGTGTAATTAGCAGTTATCATGCCCAGTCCCAAATCATCCTTCACCTGGACTGCCATATCGAGATCTTCAAATTCAACCTTCTCTAACTGAGCAATAACAGCTTCAAAATAATCCAATCCTACGGAAATTTTAGTTTCAGCCAATTGATTTCTTTCTCTGGCGGAAAGATCAATTTGGCCAGTTTCCAATCCATCAAAAATACAACTAAAAACGTCCAGAATATGACGCATATGAATCCCTATACTCGAATAATATGGAGCCGTAGAATTATTGGCATAAGCATCATCACTAATGGAATTTAATAAATTAATTCCCCTATTGAGATTTTGGATAATTGCTGGAATCATTAACTGATTTCTTTATTTGTCGCTAATTTAGAAAATAATTACTTTAAAGTTTTAATTAAACTCAAAATTCCTAGTACAAGAAACAGAATACTTAAAATATAATTTATATTTCTCGCTATGAATTGCGCCCTTTTTTGAATGATCATGGCAAATTGAAGGTAAATAAGGAACAAGCTAAAGGATCCTAAAAACACTCCAAAAACAAAAAGTATTATATAGGGCTGTTCAATAATCAACATGCCTCTGTTCTCCAACACGGATGAGAGTACCAAATAAAATGGAATGGCTAACATATTCATGCTTCCCATTAAAAAACCAACCACAAAACTTTTGCCTTTTCTCTTTGAACCTTCGCCTTTAAACTTTTTTCGGGCCTGTATGAAAAAAGCCACTGACAGCAAAAACAAAACGACTATGCCAGCCAGTTTAAGTCGTTCAACTATATGCGGGTTATTCGCAAAATATTTGGCAAAGGCAAGGGCAATAAACGCCTGTAAAATAACAACTGTTGCCGCGCCCAGTGCAAACCAAAAACCTTCCCTCCTGTTTTTCTCTATGGTGGTTCTAACTACCGTCATATTGAGCATACCAGGAGGTATTAAACTCAAAAAAGACATGGCGAATCCCAAAATAATGTGTAAAATATATTGCAT